>JBDRTP010000234.1:0-2847 GCA_043823965.1 Chloroflexota bacterium | reverse complement strand
ACTTCCGCCACGCCGAAGCGGCGCGGGTCGGGGACGGCCTTGACCCAGGCCACGCCGTCGGCGCTTTCATTTGCCAGGAACGAAAAGTCGGTCTCGATCAGCGTGTCGGAGAAGACCATCAGCATCGGGCCACTCAGGTATTCGCGTGCCAGCCACAGGGCGTCGGATTGGCCGTGCATCACCCTCTGGACGAGGTAATGCGCTTTCAGGGCCGGGTAGTTCGCCTGCATGAAAGCTGGGATTTGCTGTTCACCCAGGTATGGCCCGACGATGAAGACGTACTCGGCGACTTTCGGGTCAGGCAAGCTGTCAAAGGTATCCAGCACGTGGTCGAGGGCAGTCTTGCCGGCCACGCCGATGAGCGGCTTGGGCTTGCTCCAGGTTTGCGGGCGCATCCGTGTGCCCCAGCCAGCAGTTGGAATGACAATTTTCAAAGTCTGGTTCATAGCTCTATTTTACGTTATTTCACCACAAAGGACACGAAGTACACAAAGGCTTTTCTTTGTGTCCTTTGTGTCCTTCGGTGGTCCCCCTCTTCGGTGCAGTTTTCGAGGACACTGTGGGAACTGAACCGCGAAGGCGCGAATAACGCCAAGAAAAACCTGGAAAAAGCCTTCGCGGGCTTCGTTTCTTCGCGGTTCAAATCCATGATCCTGCGACTGCACTAAACAGGGAGACTACCTGTCCTTTGCGGTAAAAAAAAATTACCGATAGACTACATATCCCAGCGCTGCGGCGGCCAGCACCAGCCAGGCGGGGCTGATCTTGGTGAAAGTCAAGAGCGCAACGGATGCGATGACAATCAATATCTGGCTCCAGCCCTGGGTCAGCGCCCTGCCCCAGCCGAGCTGGTCGGCGTCGAAGACCTTCAAGGCCATGTCATAAGCCGTCCAGATCAACATCCCCACCACCAGCGGACGCACCGCTTTGAGCATGGATTGAACCTGAGGCTTGTCTTTGATGCTGAAAAAGAAGGCCACCACAATCAGCATGAGGATGGTGGTCGGCAGCACGGAGCCGGTCACGGCGGCCACCGCGCCGGGAATCCCCGCCATTTTGTAGCCAACGTGAGCCGCCAGTTTGGGAACAATCGGGCCGGACAGCGCATTGCCGATGGCGACCGACTCGCCAAATTCTTCGGAGGTCAGCCAGCCGGCCGCGACCGTTTCACGCTGCATCAGGGCGATCGAGGCCGGCCCGCCGCCCCAGGTAACCAGTGAAACTTTGGTGCAGATAAAAAAAAGGTCCCAGATTATTTTCCAGTTCATGTCTTCCCTTTCAGAAATGTCTGAGTCTCTGAAAAAAACATCCTTCTTTACCGCGAAGAAGCGAAGGGCGCGAAGGAATTATATTTACCGCGAAGAAAAACGACAAAATCTTCGCGGTCTTCGTCGCTTCGCGGTGAGAAAAGCCTTTTTGCAGTGCAGATGTCATGTCTGCCGACCGAGTAGGTGCTGCGCATTAGGCCTTCTGCAAACTCATTTTTCATCAATACGCCATCAGCCATCCGCTATTTGCCATCAGCAATCAGCAATCCGGCCAGCGAAGCCGCCAAGCGCTTGATCCCAACCGACTCAAAAACCACATCCACGGTCTCGTCGCCATCCTGGATTCTGCTATTCAATACGATACCCTCGCCCCAGACGGGGTGCTGGACGCGCATCCCGGCCGCGAACTGGGTTTGTTTGACGGCAGCAGGCTTCAGCCCCTCGGCTTCCCCCTCGTTCCTCAGGGCATGGCTCGGGCCAGGTCCAGGCAATGAGGGCTTCAGGGGTGGAGGGGAGGTTTTTAAGCATGAGAGTCTCCTGTTTTGTAAAACGTAAATTACCAGCGGCCAAATTTTGGCGTTTTTGGACTTTCCAAATACTCTTGGATTCTGCGTTTGTGGCCGGGGGCAATATCAGCGGGTAGGTCGGTCAACGGGAAGAATTGGAGCTCTTGAATTTCACCATCCATCTTCCCGGTCAGCGAGAAATCGGTGCAGACGAACACGGCAACATGGTCATTTTTGAAATCGTAAAAATTGCTGTACACGCCGAACAGTTCCAGCGCTCCGAGTGTCGCGCCGACTTCTTCTTGCGCTTCACGGCGGGCTGCCTCTGCCAGGGTCTCGTTGCGTTTCACTCCGCCGCCGACGAGGTACCAGCCGTTTTGATACGTGGATTGTATCAGCAAAACCTGGCCCTCTTCTATGAGCAGCAGACGTACACCAACTGTAACCGGGCGTGTTATCCACCAGCGCAGGCGGCAGATTTTATAGAACAGGCGAGGCAGGGCTTTCATCCGTGTTTTCTCAAAAGCAAGAAGTGAAAAGGAATAAGCGGCCTTCTTACTTCTTGCTTATCACTTCTCACTCTTCAGGATCGTCAGATTGGCGAGACTTGCCGCCAGACGCTTGATCCCGACCGATTCGAAGACCGCGTCCACGGTTTCGTCGTCATTCTGCAGGCGGGAATTGAGCACAATCCCCTCGCCCCAGACGGGGTGCTTGACTCTCATTCCAGCCCGGAATCGAGCCTCGATAACGGGAGCAGGCTGAGGGGTCGAAGGAAGCGTCCAGGATGGGGTGTTGGAAAAACGCTGACTGAGTAGGTGCTGCGCAGGTCGGCGTCCGGCCCGCGACCTGCCGTTCAGCAGTTCGGGCGGGATGTCATCCAGAAAACGGGAGGGAAGTGTTTCCTCCGAATAACCGCGTCTGCCGCGCCGCAGAGAGCGGACGAGGTACAACCGATCCTTGGCGCGGGTGATGCCGACGTAAAACAGGCGGCGTTCCTCGTCCATGGCTTCGACCTCGTCGAAGGAACGGCTGTGCGGGATGAGGCCGTCGTCCAGGCCGGTGATGAAGAC
>JBDRTP010000233.1:0-2820 GCA_043823965.1 Chloroflexota bacterium | reverse complement strand
CCGGTCACGTCGCTGAACTGGAAGGAGATGAACTTGACGCCATCTTCCTTGACACGCGCGAGTAATTCTTTTTTGTCCATTTTGTTTCTCCTTTGGAATTTTTGAAACGAATTTACATAGTATGAGTCCACTGAAAAAACTCTCTTTTTCAACGCAAAGGCGCAAAGCCGCAAAGAATATTAAGTTCTACTTCGAGAAAATCCATCGAAATGCCCTTTGGCTTCGTTTTTAGTTGAAACAGATTTTGTTTTTCTTGGCGTCTTCGCGTTAAAAGTTTTGCTTTTTGCAGTGGACTCTTTTATTGATGGACAGCGGTTGAACTGCTGCCCAAATTGACGAACAGGGACTCTTATTGTACACTCAAAGCATGGAAAATGAGACTACCGAGTAGGCCTTCGGCGCGTTGGTGGGATTTTCCGGCGGCTGCCATTCTATTCATCGCCTTACAGACTTTAGCCGGACGCCTGCTCGCGGCCGGCTGGACGCCCGGTTTGGAGGCAGCTGCCTTCCTGGCCACCCTGGGCGTTGTGCTTGGGTTGGGGCTTGGAAAAAGCCGCTTCAGTCGCAGGCTGGTGACCATATTGTCATTTGGATACAGCCTGGTTTTCATCCCATGGGTGCTCGGCCTTGTATTGTATGGCGGGATCAAGTGGGACGAACGGCTGCTAAGCCTTTTGGGACGCTTGGATGTTTCGCTGGTCTCATTCTTGAACCGCCAACCCGTGGAGGATCCCTTTCTATTCATCGCCTTTTCCGGGCTACTTTTCTGGAGCCTGAGCCTGGTGGCCGGATATTCGTTGACGCGGCGCGCCGCCTACCTCCCCGCCATCCTGCCGGCCGGGATCCTCCTTTTCCTCATCCAGATGTACGACCCGTATGTTGCGGGGCGCGCCGGATACGTGGCATTCTACTTATTCCTGTGCCTCACCCTGTTGGGCCGGCTGAACTATCTGCGCAAACGCAGCTTCTGGAAGGAACAACATATCAAGGTCTCCTATGATGCGGTCATAGACTTGAATACCACAATTTTATTCTCGGCCGCCATTTTGATCATCCTGGCCTGGATGCTGCCCTCGCCGGTTCAGCCGCTTGAGGCTGCCAGAAACCTCTGGCAACGGATCACCCGTCCCTGGCAAACCACATTCGATGATTTTGGTAACATCGTCGCCGGGCTGGAGGGCGTAGCCAGCGGCGTCAGCTACGACTATTACGGGGAAACGCTTGAGCTGGGCCAGAATGCGGCCACAGGGGATACGGTCATCTTCACGGTCAAAGTGCCCTCGCAGAAGAACGTCCCCCGTTATTACTGGCGTGTGCGCACCTATGACCGCTACGAGAACGATAGGTGGGGCAATGCTTCCTTCAAAACCCAAGACTTTTCCCCGACGCAAGACTCGCTGACCCTCCCGAACGCGGCCGGAGCGATCGAAGCGGAGTACACTTTCGTCAGCACCCAGCCGAGAATCAGCAACCTGTTTACACCGCTCAATCCAATCTGGGTCAGCCGGCCGGGCGAACTCGTCTTCGTGCGCGTCTCAGATTCCGAGCTGGACCCCATCCTGTTCCGCGCCAATCCGGCCATCCGTGCCGGTGAGAAGTACCTGGTACGGTCGCTCGATTTCAATCCGACCGTCAAACAACTGAGGCAAGCTGGCACAGATTACCCCGACTGGGTCACCCGGCGCTACCTGCAAATCCCGAAGAACATCTCTGCGCGCATCCTTGACCTGGCGCAAGAATTGACCTGGAATGGGAATACGCCTTACGACAAAGCGCTTGCCATCACCAATTACCTGCGAAGTGAAATCCGCTATACAAAGGAAGTGCCTTACACGCCATTCGGTCAGACCAGCCTGGATTGGTTCCTGTTCGACCACAAACAGGGTTTTTGCAACTATTACGCCACCGCAGAAGTGATCCTGCTGCGCGCCGCCGGCATCCCGGCGCGCATGGCAGTCGGGTTTGCACAAGGGGAATGGGACGAGACCCATCCGGGCATCTGGTCCGTCAGCCGCGAAAACGCGCATGCCTGGCCCGAAGTTTATTTTCCACACCTCGGCTGGGTGCAATTCGAACCGACCGCAGCCCAACTGCCGCTCTACCGTCCGAGCGGCATCGAAACTACAACTGATAACCTTCCCGGCGCTCCAAATTCCGAAGAAGAAGAAACCCTCACCCCCGGAGAACAGTCGGATGCCTCAGATGAAGCAACCGGCTCCGCTTCCTTCGGAAACCGGCGGTTCGAATGGTGGCAAATCATTCTCCTGGGTCTCGGATTGGCGGCGGTCGTCGGGATGGGAATCCTGGCCTGGAGATACTACAAGCGCCGCGTCCTCCCTGTTCCGCTGCCCAGCCGCTTGAAAGCCACATTCGAGAGGTTCTCGCTCACGCCGCCGCGTTGGCTGGAGCGCTGGGCTTATCTGGCCGGTTTGACGCCGCTGGAACGCACCTTCGGCGTGGTCTACCAGAGTCTGCGCCGGTTGGGAGGCAACTCCTCCCCAAGCCGGACACCCGCTGAAGCTGCCGCCACACTGACCGGGTTGCTGCCGGGGGCCGCCCCCGCGATCCAGGCTCTGCTCAGCGAATATGAGCATACGATCTACAGCCTGCAAGCGGGAAGCATCTTCCCTGCCCGGCGCGCCGCCAGGAATATCCGCAAAGAAGCGAATCGGGCTGTGTTGCGAAACCTCCTGGCATCTGTGGTCAGTAATCAGTGATCAGTGTTCAGTAATCAGTGTTCAGTGAGCAGTGATCAGTGGTATTGCTCTTCCGAGGGTGAAGCGCCCAAAGAAGCAGGAATGCGTTATTGCGTTATGTGTC
>JBDRTP010000232.1:0-7840 GCA_043823965.1 Chloroflexota bacterium | reverse complement strand
TTGGATAAATAGGCCGTTGGGGGGAAAACCCTCGCCTTTGGGTCCGCCCGGAGCGAAGGCGAAGGGAGCGCGGTCCACGCCAATAACCAGCCAGCCATATTTTGCGAATAGGTGTACAGTGGCGCGGCCGATTCCGCCCGCCGCGCCGGTGATTAATACAGTTTTAGGAGATTTCTCTGTCATAGGGTTGGGTTACAGGTCGAAAGTTGAAGGTCAAAGGTTGCAGGTTGAAGATCGTGAGGCCGTTGGCCGCTTTCACTGTTCACTGGTCACCGCTCACTGATCCCCAGCCCTTCCAGAAACAACCACCTCCCCTGCCAAAGCCAGCGCGGATTGGTAAACAGACTCGTTTAAATAAAACCCCGCTGTCTGACGCAGAACATCAAGGCAAGGCTGCAGCCTGTCAATTACTCCCTTCGCTTTGGCTTCGAGCAGCGCCCCTACAACACCCACCACATGCAGGCCAAGTCGTTGGGCGGCATGTCGGCCTTCTTTCTCGTCCAGCAGGATTATGTCAGCACCAAGCTCCAAAGCCAGGGCAATACTTTCAGCCTCGCCTTCATCGAGGTCGCGCTGTAGTGCGGCAACCACGGCCTGGTTCTGGACATGGTGACGTTGTATCCAACCGGCATTTGCAACTTCGTCACAACCCGGCCAACGCCTACCCCCGGCGTTTAATTCATCCCATACACCCGAAGCAATGTGCAGTTCGCCATACAGATGATGCAAGATGTCAAACTGCCCGATAGCGGCCAGGTTCGTCAACGGCGATGTGTCGCTGACAACGATCACAGCCGTCTCATCTCGCGCAATGTCGCCACATCTTCGCTCAAATCCATCTCATCGTAATGCGGCGAAATCCGGCGGGAGGTCAGCAATTGGCGAAACTCCCACAGCGACATGCCTGCCAGCTCACGCGCCTTGCCGATGGACAATCGCCCCTGCGCGTACAAATAAACCGCCATCTCGACCTTCAAATCCGAGAGTGTGAGCCGGGCCGAGTCGAGAATATCTTGGGATACTTCTAATGTCTGGGTAGTGCTCATTTTGTTTCCTCTCTCACCTCAATCAACTCAATTCTACCACCTCCTACTGCTCACTGCTCACCGCTCACTGATTCCCAGCCCTTCCACTAAATTTCTGATCGTATTCCAATGCACCCGCTCCCAGGCGGCCGGGCTGGAATTGGCGTTGTGCGGGGCGAGCATCACGTTGTTCATCTGCCGCAGCGGACTCTCCGCTGGCAGTGGTTCAGCCTCGAACACATCCAGCGCCGCGCCGCAAATTGTACCTTCGTATAGCGCAGTAATGAGCGCCGGTTCGTCCACCACCGCGCCGCGCGCGGTATTGATCAGGATCGCAGCCGGTTTCATCAGGCCCAAGGTTCTCTCGTTGATGAGATGATAACTGGTCGGGTTCAGGTCGCAGTTCAGGGAGACAAAGTCGGAATTAGAGAGTAGAGATTCGAGAGTAGTCATTTCCAGACCCGTCTCGGCTAGAAACATGTGGTCGATATCCACGATGTCGGTCCCCAGGATTTTCATGCCGAAGGCGCGGGCGCGGCGGATGACGGCCTTGCCGATGGCGCCCACACCGACCACGCCAAGCGTGCATTCGCTCAGCGAACGACCCGGGAGTTTATCCCACTCGCCGGTTTTCACCGCTCTGTCCATCCAGGGCTGGCGGCGGGCGAAGGCCAGGATATAGCCCAGCACGGTATCCGCCACCGGCAGGGTGAAGGCGTTGGGTGTGCGGCAGACTTTGACGCCCAGCCGGGCCGCCGCCTGGCTGTCTATCGAATCAATGCCCGTGCCCCACTTGGAGATCACTTTCAGGCGCGGCGCGCAGGCCTCCAGGACGCGGGCGGTGTAGCCGTCGTCGCCGCAGATGGCGCCGTCGAATTGACCGGCGTAATGGAGCAGCTCGGCTTCCTCGAGCCGTTCGTGGACTTCGGGCAGGAGCAGGTCAATGCCATATTTCTCGAATACCGGGCGAAAGCGGTCGAGCAGGGGGAACATGTAGGGGGCGGAGAAAAGGACAGTGGGCATAGTGACCAGTGACCAGTGACCAGTGACCAGTAATCAGTAATCAGTAATCAGCGCGTTGCTGCATCAGAAAGTCACAGATGGCGAAATCCAGTTCCTCGTCAATATCCCAGGCTTCGGCGGCCTGCATCTCGAACATCAACGGGCGTTCGCCGAGACGGTTGCGCCGCCGCGCCAGGTTGCCGCGGGTGAATATATAGATACAGGAATTTTCCTCGTAAACGGGCGGCAGGTCCTGGGTCTGGAGCAGCACCGCCGGGTCGTGGTTGAGGGCGCGGCCGTGCGCGTCCCACAGACGGGTTTGCAGGCGTGTCACCGAGAAGAGCGAGTCGTGGACGGGATAGTCGGCGAGGAAGGTCTGGATGGCGCGCGAGACGGTGGCGGCGCGTAACAGCGGGTTGGTGCTGTGGGTTTGGAGGTAGAAATCAGCCTCGACCTGCGAGGTGTCGTAGAGTAGGATGTCGTTCATCAGAATGGTATCGGCGCGCAGGGACTCGGGGCGCTCGATGATTTTCACGGGTGGAAAGTGCTGGCGCAAGTCTTCCATGACCGGCTGGGAATCGGTATCCACGACAACTTCAGCGATTTCGGGCACGGCCAGCAGCGACTCGAGGATGTGGTGGAAGAGCGGCTTCCCCGCCAGCGGACGGTAATTCTTGCCGGGCACGCGCTGACTGTGGTGGCGCATGGGGACGAGGGCGGCAAGTTTCATTCTTTTTCCTGGTCACCACTCCTGATGAATGCTGCTTTGTCCTCTTTGAATTCTCTTGCAGGAATGTAACCCAATTCCGTTTTATTGTCTGACGAGCGAATCACAATTGCAACGGCTTCCCCTTCATACGCATAAACGAGCGCGTCTTCAGGAAGGCTTTGCAAGATTTCAATCAGTTCTTTGACTTTTATCATTCGTTTATCTCCTTAAGCGCACTGCTGTGGTGGCAGGCTTCGACCAGGCTCAGCCCAGGCACTTCGACTTCCCCTTCGTTACGCTCGGGGCTTTGGCTCAACGCGAGCATTGGGACGAGGGCGGCGAGGTGGGTCATTTGAAGCTCCAGGCAGCGTCCCGTCGCCGGGGCCTGCCCTGAGGGGTATTACCCGAAGGGACGGCGGCTAGAGCAATCAAGGGCACGCGCTGCGAGTGATGTCGCATGGGGACGAGGGCGGCGAGGCAGGTCATTCAGGCAACCCCAGACTTTGACGGGCAGTTGCGCGAAAACTTTTGCAAATTTTCAAAGCTTTTTTCGCGGTTTCGAGGTCGGCTGATGCGCCAGGATAGCGATATTCAACGGCATAATCGGTTAGCAGGCGCAATTCTTGCTCATAAGCGATCCAGAGCGGTTCCGCTGGTGCAACGAGTTCAAGCAGATAAGTCAAGTCATGGCTCTTCTTAAAAAGAATCTTTGCCTCAAAAAGTCGCGCCTTAATGTATTTTTCCACACATTGCTGCGCAAAGAAACAGGTGGCATCATAGTTGGGACTTTTGCGGGCGCGGATTTCGCGGTGCAAGGAAACCCAATCCGATTCGGCTTTTTCAATCCATTCAAGCGTGAGCGGATTCATACAGCACCTTACCCTTTTCAGTGATTTCACGGAGGAAAAAATCGCCCATTTCAAGGCGTTTTTTTAATTCCTCCGGTTTGCGAACCATGATGTCAATCGGGAACTTGGGCTTTGTTGCCATCCAGATTTCCGTTGCCTTTTCAGGATTGCGGCCCTGGAACGGCATAATGACCAACATGTCCACGTCTGAATCTTCGGTGGGCTGGCCGCAAGCATACGAGCCGAACAAAATAATCTTGGTCGGTTGGAAATGTTCCACAATCCGGTCGCGCAGTTCGTAGATTTTCTGCATTTCAATCATCATGCACCTTCTTTCCAATGCCGGGCATGGGGACGAGGGCGGCGAGGCGGGTCATGCTGCCACTGGCACAAAAATACTCGGTTTCATCTTTTCCGGCATGGCACTCGTCTTGATGCGCGCAAAAACAATGGGCTTGCCTTCACTGCCATGTTTGTTCAACAATTCCAAGTTGAACTGGCTGATTTCAGGATCATCTTCGGGCAGGATCACCAACTCGAAATCATCAGGCAAAACATCAAATACGTTTGGATGATCAAGCAGGTATTGCATGATCTGACCTGTAAGATGAATGTTGCGCTCCACAATACCGGGGTTCACTTTTTGAGTCATTCTGCGTACCTCCGACGATATTCATGCCAATTGGTTTCCAAATCTTCAATTGCAAACGTTAAACCTTCTTTGTAATCACGCACTGCCAATTCCATTTTTTCTGTGTCGCGGTGCGGCTGCATTTTATCACGATGAGCAAATCCATGGGCAGTATCGTAACGAACGATGGGGATCCAGCCTGTCCCTTCAAAATAACATTCCAATTGCACCACAAATGACAATACCTGCCCGCGCTCCAAGGCAAAACTAATGCGCAAGATATTGGCATTATCAAGGAAACGGCGATACTTAACCTCGCGCATAATTATCTTCTCTACACGGATAATTCCTTCTGACGCTCCCGAATCTTCCGATAACGGGGCTTCTTGGCGGATTCGGAATTGCCCAGGTATTTATGGTACTTGCACAAACGGCAAGCCCGCAAAGGGTGACGCCGTTTTCGTTTATAGTGTGCCATCAGCCTTTATTATACCGAATCGGCTCGACCGCGCGCGGCGCGGGTTTTTCGAGCGTCTCCTTACCATGCGGGTAATAGAACGTCTGGCGCAACTGCCAGTTCAATTCGGCGGATTGGCGATAGCCCATGCGCGTCCCGTGGAACTGCATCGTACGGAACCAGAAGATGCTGGCCGCGCTTTGCCAAAAAAGGCGCTCTTTCAATGCATGCCACAGGTCGCTGGCGATATTGGCCGAGGTCATGCGGATAAAATCATACAAATTAAAGTGCGCTTCAGGATAGAGTTGCTTGAAGGCCATCGCCTCGCGGCGGTAACGATTATAAACGCCGCCCGGCGTTTCGTTATGGACGTGAACGATCTCCGCCTCGGGGACATAGGAGATGGTATAACTCTGACTTAAAACCCATTTCGCCCAGGCCAGATCTTCGAGCCCGGTCAGGGTTTCATCGTAAGGCTGCTCTTTCCAGAGCGAACGTCGAATCGCAGCGTTGGCGTTGTTGCAGAAGGGATGCGCCTGGCGCGGGTTAGAATGTTCGGGATACCACTGGTGGTAAATCTGCTGCTCCGAGAAGTGCGCCGTCTCCGGGCCGCGCTGCTTGCCGTAGGCCAGGGCAACCGCCGGGTCCGCGAACGGCTCGAGCAGTTTTTCCAGCCAGTCGGGATAGACCGGGTAGACGTGCGCGCTGGCAATGGCAACCAAGTCACGGGTCGCGGCGGCCAGCCCCAGGTTCAGCGAGCGCCCAAAGGTGAATTCCTGCGGCTTTATGTGGACGATCTTCGCGCCGTAATGTGCGGCGATGGTTTCGGTCGCGTCGCTCGAGCCGGAGTCGACCAGGATCACTTCCACATCCTTGACTGTCTGCTGGCGGACGCCCTCCAGCAGCCGCCCGATGTGTCGCTCCTCGTTATAGGCGCGGATGACGAGCGAGCAGCTAGACATCCAGTTCAAACCGTTTTCCGTGGAACAGTCCATCCAGCAGGGCGCGCAGGGTGGGCGACTTCTCTGGGAACAAATCGCGCCAGGAGAATTTTTTCAGGCGCACGTACCCAGTCGGGAGGCTGGACTCGAGGAACGCGCCGAACGGGAGCGAGAAACGGTAATAACGGTAGTACATGAAGCGCCGGGTGCGCGTCACCGCTTCTTCCGGGATCCCTCGGCTTTCGCCTCGGGACGACGCCTCGAGCTTGCCTGTGGCCTTTAGGCTATCCGCCGTTAAAAAGGCCTCCAGCCGCCGCAGGTAGGACTCGCGCTGCGGCTCGAAGAAGGCCGTGCCGTAATCGGTGAACGGCGAGCGCGCCGCGCCCAGCACCGGCACGCCCAGCAGGGTGGCTTCCAGGCCGATGGTCGAGTTGTAGATCAGGACAAACTTGGAGCGCCGGATGAGTTCGTAAGAACTGATGCGCTCCTGGGGTGGGATGAAGACCAGGTTGGGGAGCGCCGCCGCGCCGCTCTGCTCCATCCACATCGCCACCGACTCGCGGCTGGCCTTGCCCGGGCGGGCCTCGTCCGGGTGGGCGCGCAGCACGAAAAGCGTCTCCGGGTGGGCGCGGAAGACTTCCAGCAGCGCATTCAGCCAGGCAAACATGTCCGCGAAGGTCACGTTGGCATGCAACTGCGTGGTATCAAAGATGACGTTGGTGAAGACCGCCGTCACTTGTTTGAAGGCCGCGGCCTGCCGCGCCAGTTCCTCCGGCAGGCCGCGCATCTCGTTCCAGAATTTGATGTCCGCCATGCTGAAATCGCCCTGCCAGCGTTTTTGCAGGTCAGCATCGAGACGGGCATTCTGCTCCGGCGTGAGTTCCACGTCGGGGATGGTGATGGGATAAGCCGTCACCTGCCCCTCAACGAAATAGCCGCTGAAGGGCTGGAAACCCGATTCGTGGGTGATGACGCGCACGCCGCGCTGACGGCACAGCCAGGCCGCGGTCGCCTCGGGGAAGTGCATCCCGTTAAAAAACACTACCGCCTGCGGTTTGACAGTCTCCAGCAGGGCATTGAATTCACGCGCCACGTTCCAGGCCGAAAGGATGAACTCGCGGCACAGGAAACGGGTCGGTTCGTCGTCGCTCAGGGTTTGGAGTCTTAATCTCCAACGCAATGAAGGCAGAACCAGCGCTCCCAGGGGTAAGTGATCAGTAACCAGTGACCAGAGGTCAGTGTTCAGTGACCAGTGATCAGTGTCCAGTGACCAGTTTTCAGTGTTCAGTGGGTGTTGGTAGCGCAGGAGTTCGTCGAGGCTTAAATCTTCGAGCGCGGCAGCGAGCGCCTCGTCGCGCTGATAGGTGAAATAACGTGCCTGCGCGCCGGTATAGTTGGCGCGCGACTGGCGGACGCACATCCCACACGGCATGGGTCGCGACGGGTCGCTCTCGTCTGTGCCGAGCAGACAGCGGCTCATCCCCCGCTGGCAGACGAAATGGATGACCGGCGCGCCCGCCAGCCGCACGGCCCAGGAGGTGAGCAGCGAAAAGGCCGCGTTCTGGCTGAGGCCGGAGAGCCGGGTGGAGGCGTTGAAAAAGATTACCGGCCGGAGGCTCTGCCGTGAGCGATCAGTCGAACGGTCCGGGGCATGGCGCGCCTGACTCGCCACCTGCCGCGCCATGCGGGCAATGTGAATCAGTTCGCCGAGACGGCCAGCGCGCCGGGAGAGCCCAGTCAAAAGATTAACCATTTACTCCTGCGAATTTACCTTTCTGAGTTTCTTGAGCGAGGGCTTCTCGCTTTCGTAGACGCGCTTGACGCCATCGCCCAACGAGGCCTCCGTGACTCGCAAATACATGACCAGCCGCTCGAAGCCGCCCGGTTCCACCGAGGCGGCCTGGTCGGAACCCCACATGGCGCGGTCGAGGGTCAGGTGACGCTCCACCATGCAGGCGCCGAATGCCACCGCCACTACCGGTGGAATCAGGCCTACTTCGTGGCCGGAATAACCAATCGGGCAGGGGAATTCGTCCCGCAGCGTCTGGATCATGCGCAGGTTGAGTTCCTCCGGCTCGCACGGGTAGGTGCTGGTGCAGTGCGTGAGGATCAAGTTTTCGGTCCCGACAACTTTGACCGCCGCCCTGATTTCCTCCATCGTGGACATGCCAGTCGAGAGCACCAGCGGCTTGCCGGTCTTGCGAGTGTAGCGCAGGAGGGCGTGGTC
>JBDRTP010000231.1:0-5731 GCA_043823965.1 Chloroflexota bacterium | reverse complement strand
GCGCCAGCCGCGAGATCGAGCCGCTTTGGTCTCCCGATGGACAAAAAATCGCCTTCCGCTCCAATAAAGATGGCGGATGGGATCTCTTCGTCGTCAACGTTGACGGAAGCTCGATGATGAACCTCACCAACACGCCGGACGTGGACGAATTGGGGATCTCGTGGGCGCCAGACGGCCAACATTTGGTATTTTTCGCCAAATATCAGGGGCAGGGCGAGATTTTCGTCGTCGGACTCGATGGGACTGCCCCAGCCAACCTGACCAAATCCCCCGCCAACGAGTTCAGCCCGATCTGGGTCAAGTTCAAATAGGGTATGTTTCATTTGGGTTGAAAACGTCCCGCAGGCTTGCTTTGACACGGCAAAATGCCCGATTTGCAGGTCGAATCTCGGAAGAACAGCCTGCGGGACGTTTCTTCCCAACTTATTTGAAACACAGCCGTTCAAATAAAGCAAGGCTTATTTGACAATCGGTATCATAATCGTATAAATCGCCTGATAGGACAGGTTCTGCGCGGCAGGAATGCCATTCCACCGTCCTCCCACCCCGTAGAGCTGGGTCTGGAATGGTACCAGCCCGAGATGCGACCAGCGCTGAGAAAAGGGACCTTCAAATTCCTGCCACTGGTCCTGCTGGTGTACATACTGCAAAGGAGGCAGGGACGAGCCTGTCCCCCCTTCGCCCCCAACCACATGGATAATGTCCGCAATGCTGGCCACGCCCAGCGCATAGCGCCCGGCGGGCAGCGGCGCGCGCTGTGACCAGGTATCGCGCTCGGGTAGATACTCTTCATTGACGGCCAGCGCCTCTTTGCCGTCATACCCTCCAAGGACATAGATTTTCCCCCCGGCTGCGGCTGCACCGGCATAGCCGCGTGCGGTCGCCATCGGCGTACGAGCGCGCCACATGTCCTGATCGGGATCATATTCGTATACCGAAGCCCCGAAGCGTTCTCCATCCCAACCGCCAAAGAGGTACAGTTTCCCTTCGAAAGCCACCAGCGCGTATGCGCTGAGGGCGGTGGGCAGCGCCGCGCCCTGCTCCCAGCGATCCTCACGCGGGTCATAGACCTCCAGGATATTCGTCACTTCCCCGGAAGCCAGGCGTCCTCCCGGTACATAAATGCGCCCCCCAACTACTGCAGCGCTAACATCAGCCACGGCGGTGGGTTTGGACGACAGCCCAGTCCAGGTATTGGTGACCAGATTGTAGCGCTCCACGACGCTCGTGACCCCTGCTTTGGTCTCTCCACCAATAGCATAAACTTGATTTTCATGGCTGGCAACCGCCAGTCCACTCCGGGCGGTGGGGAGAGCAGCAAGCTCTTTCCAACGCTGGGGCGCGGCGGCAGGCGCAGGACTTGCAACCACAATTGTAGGGGATCGGTATATTGTCACCACGAGGGTAAAAAGCCCTGCCAACAGAACTGTTACCAGGGCGGCAATCCAGAAATAATGCGGTTTGCTTTTTGTCTCGAGTGGTGTGGGGATGGCGGCAGGTAACTCTTGGGTCGCAGGCGCAGCCGCGGGTAGATCGGGCGACTGGGTCAGTCCCTCGCGGATGGCGTACACGGCGGCCTCGGTACGCGAGGTCACGCCGATTTTGGCAAAGATGTTGCGGAGATGCACCTTGACCGTGTTAGGGCTGATGAATAATTGACGCGCGATCTCCTTATTGCTCGCTCCGGTGGCAAGCAGTCGTAAAGTCTCGCGCTCGCGTTCGCTTAATGTGTCATTGGCTGGCATAATCTTCATCAGTCAAACTTGCCGCGCTTGTGGCGCTGGCTCCCAAATTATATTCGATGAGGGAGATGTGTCAACGCTTTACGCGCAGTGGGCCGCTCAGCGGGTTCAGAGTCAGCATACGTGTGCGGTGCTTTGCGGCGTGACGATGGTTACCGCATAATCAGCGGCAGGAAGACCGTCCAGGTGCCGGTTGGTGTGGATTGGTAGACCACATAGCTTGCACTGTATCCTATGTTAGAGATTCCACGCGCGATGTGCATAGCGTGGCTTCCGGCCGCAACCAAAAATATTCACCGCAGAGATCGCAGAGTTCGCGGAGAAAACACAAGAAAAACTCTGCGCTCTCCGCGCCTGCCCTGAGCCTGCCGAAGGGTGCTCTGCGGTGAAAAGATTTGCGCGTTCAAGGCAAATGTTGAGCGGTAATTTTATAATCTTCTATAGTGGCTTATCTGGAGGATGGTATGGTCTGTCTGATCTTACGAATGTGGTAACCCAGCAGGTATGGCTGCAGCCAACCACGTTCCATTATACTCAATAGTTCCACACTGCTGGCCTTGCGGGTTTTCTGGATCTCCTGGCGTTTGCGCAGGGCGCGAGAAAGTCCACGCAAAGCATCCTTTTTTGCTCTCAACAAGACGCCGCCACGCCCCCGAAGGGTATAATTTACCTGATATATGAAGTTGGCCATCAGATGCGCCGGCAAAGCTTCCCACAACAAAGCGGACGGCATGTTTTGAATAAATGACCAGATAAAATTCCTCTGCCAGTGGTGGAGCGCAAAATCACTCTGAGTCCCAAGAGTGGCCGAGCCAATATGTTGTACAACTGCATCCGGTACATACAAGCACCGAAAACCTTGCAGGCGTAAGCGAAAACCCAGATCTACATCTTCATGGTAACTAAAGAAATTTTCATCAAACCCACCCACTTGCAAGAACGCCTGGCGCGAATAAAGCGCAGCCGCGGCGCAGGGGCTGAACACCTCTTCGGGTTCCAATCCAAATTGAGCGGCTGGCCAGCTGGCGTACCGGCGCCAGGCCAAACCGCTGATGTGATAGGCATCCCCCGCGCCATCCAGGAATTCAGGGGCGTTGGCCTGGATCTGGCGGGAAGCAAAGAACGAAAATTCAGGATGGTTTTCAGCGGCTAAGATAAGATTTTCCAACCAGTCAGTTTCGGGGAACGCATCAGAGTTGAGCAGCGCCAGCCACCGGCCGCGTGCAAGATGAGCGCCAATATTATTGGAGGCGGCAAAGCCCCGGTTTTCATCCAGCCTCTCCACGCGCAGGGTCAGTCCCGCCCGGCGGCTTTCCACTCCATCCAGGCAGCCATCCGTGGAACCGTTGTCAACCAGCACGACTTCGAAATCCTCGAGGGTTTGTGCCGCCAGGCAGTCCAGGCAGCGGGGCAGGGTTGCTGCGCTGTTCCATGTGACCAGGATCACAGAGATGCGTGAGGGCGGATCAAAATTGCTCATTTGGCTTGATCATCACTTATCGAAAGTCTGCCTGTCCAGGGTTCGATTTTCGTTCAGCGCCATTGTCACCGCGCAGTAACCCTTCGAATTATACCCTTGCAAAGGTCCCAAGCCGTTGCAAGGGTATGTCAAGTGTGCGCGCAATTCCAGACCAGAGACTTCGGAAGTCTGTATTTCGGTCTACAACGTCGAGGCGGATTGTGCCGCTACCCGTGCCAGTGCTGACAGTGACGGTGTATGTTGTGCCGGAGCCGCTCACATTGGTAATCGAAGCGCCCGTCACGCCGCTGGTGGTGAGGGTAAAGTCACTCGCATCCACGCCGGTGACGGATTGGCTGAACGTCACTGTGAAGCTCACGCTGCTGGCATAGGTTGGGCTTGGGCCGGCGCGCAGGATGGAAGTCACTGTGGGCGTGCTCGTCGGTGTTGGCGTTGGCGTAGCAGTCGGCGTCGCCGTCGGGGTGGCTGTCGGCGTGGGCGTAGGAGTAGGGGTGGCAGTGGATGTGCGGGTCGGTGTGGATGTTTTCGTTATGCGGTTGATCCCTACCACGTCCACCTGAACAGTTCGATCCCAGGCGCTTCCGACCTGATCGGGCATGAAAGGCAGTTGCCCCATTGCTCCTGCCCGCAGCACCCACTCGCGGCACAGTTCTTCCCAGGTATGTGTGCCGATGAAGTCAATCATGTGCCGGGTGATCTCCGCCAGAGCTTGTTCCTGAACCTTCATGGAAAACTGGTACTGGCGAGATTCCAGGAAGCGAAAGTAGAAGCGCAGGTAAGGATCAATGATGTGATGCCGCCCTGTCCTGCTGGAATCTGGATTCTCATTAACGGACACGCGACGTTCGACGAAACCGGCTTCGGCCAGAACACTCGAATATTTGGGGATCTGCACATTGGGTATACCTGTCACTTTGGTAATTTCCTTGGGTGTGCGGGCGCCATGGGCGACGGCTTCTCCAGCCCATGCGCTTCCAGCAGCTTCTCATCCTCCAAAATCTCCATCGTTAACCCATCCGCCACGATTTGGCCTTCGTACATCACGAGGGTACGCGGGAACAACCTCTTCACCAGCACCATGTCGTGCGTGGAAACCAGCATGATGATGGGCAACTATCGGGGAAAACTCTCCAACTTCCTCGTACAGGCTGCAGTGAAAGAAAAAATTACCGGTAGTCAGTGCGGTGTTATGTCGTATGAGTTCGAACGTGCGCGTCGGAAAGAGTTCCGCATCGGAACGAAAATGGTAATAACTATGAGGCACATCTGCAGGAAGCGGCTGGCCGTTCTCGTTCATGAAATGAACTTTGCTGAACACAAAGCGTGCCTGATGTTTCTGCGCTGCTGCAAGAAGAGTCGAAAGCCGGGCGGCCCGGTACTGTTTCGTCGGTCGAACCATCGTCTCTCAGGATGATTTCGAGCGCCCGATAATCCTGTTCCAATACCGATTGAAGCGCATCAGCGATGAACGATTGATGGTTATAAGAGGGAATGATTACGGAAACCAGTGGGGGCATAACTCGAATATCCGTTTTGCTCTTGGTGCTGTACCTGATCTCAATCGCTTTGACACCCGTGAAATCCGGCTTGCCGGACGGGATGGTGCGACCAAAAGAAAGAAAATTCGGGATGTTCTTCTGCGGCTCGCAGGATGTTTTCGAGCCAGTTGGGTTCGGGGAAAGCATCGTTGTTCAAAAGCGTCAGCCACTTGCCGCGCGCCAACTGTGCCCCGAGGTTATTGGCGGCCGCAAAACCCCGGTTTTCGTCCAGTCTCTCCACGCTGTGTGGATGCACCAGAATATGCGTGTCACCGACAACGGGTGTGGTAGCTATAAACACCAGGAAGAGGTGGGGATGTGATGGAGTTAATCATAGCATAAAAAAGGCTGCCACCCTATGCAAATTGGGGCAGCAGCCTGCAGTAAGAGTATTTGCCAGGCATTTAATGTACGACGAGAGGCAAGTGGACTTTATACAAAATACTGACCAATTTTACATTAACGGTCACCTGAGCAGTTCCCGCCGTACCGGCGTCAACATAAATATAACCAACATAGTCCCCAGGCGAGAGCGAGCCAACATTCAGGGTAAAGGCAATCGTTCCCTGTGCAGTCGTCTGTCCATTAGGCGTATCCATCGTGATCAAACTGGGAGTCTGACTGGTTGCTGTCCATTGCAGCGTGCCTCCTCCATCGTTCTGGATGGTAAAGGCACCCTTGTTCACCGAATAATTCAGCCCTGCCAAGATATTGATGGTAGCTGGCACATTGAGTATAGGCGCTCCCGTATTGACAGATTTTACAATCCCGCTTGGTATTATTGGATGCTAACAGGCGTCTCACTGCAGTAAACTGTCTGGTTGCTTCCATCATTCGCCTCCACGCAGATGTAGTAGGTGCCTATCGGGACGCCACTGGTATCCCACATGAATGTGTATCCCGCAGGAATCGTGTCGGGGAAGGCACTAAAATTCCTCAGGACCATCGGAAGGTATACTCGGTTTGGACCG
>JBDRTP010000230.1:0-2909 GCA_043823965.1 Chloroflexota bacterium | reverse complement strand
CTTCCTGGGCGGGGCACAGATTGACCGCTTCGGCAACATCAACGCGACGGTCATCGGGGATGATTATGCCCACCCCAAAGTCCGCCTGCCGGGTTCCGGCGGCTCGCAGGAAATCGCCGCCTGGGCGGAGCGCTGCTACATAATGACCCCCCATCAGAAGCGCCGCTTCCCTGAGAAAGTAGATTTCATGACCTCGGCAGGATTCTTGAATGGGCGTTCTGAGCGCGAGAAAGCCGGCCTGCGCGGCGGCGGACCTACCGCAGTCGTCACCGACCTGGGCATCCTGGAACCCGACGAGACCGGCGAGCTGATCCTGACCGCCCTGCATCCCGGCAAGACGGCGCAGGAAGCGATTGACAACACCGGCTGGCCGTTGAAGATGGCTCCCAACCTCCGCACCACCGAGCCGGTCACGGAAAAGGAATTACATATCTTGCGAGAAGAATTGGATCCGAAGGGGATATACTTGAAAGGTGGTGGGTAGCGTTTGGCAGATGGCTGATGGCAGATAGCTGATGGCTGATGGCTGATAGCTGATGGCAGATAGCAGATAGCGGATAGCAGATAGCAGATAGCAGATAGCCTCGCCCCTCACTCCACGCCCCACGCTCCTCACTCCTCACCCCTCGCCTGATGCGCACCCTCTTCCTCTCCCCCTCTGAACCACGCCTGCGCGCCGGCTGGCGGCTGCTGATACAGAGCCTGCTAATGCTCATGCTGGGACTTTGCATCGGCATCCCCGTCATCCTGGTGCCGATGATGTTTGAGACTCCACCGCACACCCTGCTGCCGCCAGAAATGGTGCTTCCCGAACTGCTTACATCGCTGGCAGTGGAGTTCCTGGCGATTACAGTATCCATATTTATGGCACGGCGCTTCCTCGACCGGCGCTCCTTTGCCAGCCTGGGTTTCAAACTAAAGTGGCGGGCACTCGTGGACATCCTGGCCGGTATTGCCATCACCTTCGTGATGATGGGTGTAATTTACCTCATCATGTGGTCATCGGGCTGGATCAAATTCGAGGGCTTCGCCTGGCAAACGCAATGCGCAGCACCTACTCGGTCGGTTGGCGCGGTTGTCGTCAACACCCTGCTCATCTTCTTGGCCTTCGTTCTGGTCGGCTGGAACGAGGAACTGTTCAGCCGCGGTTACCACTTGCAAAACCTGGCCGATGGGATCAATATGACCTGGGGCGTGATCCTTTCCTCCGCCGTCTTCGGCATTCTTCACCTGGCCAACCCCAACGCCACCTGGATTTCAGCAGCGGGAATCTTCCTGGCCGGACTTTTCCTGGCCTTCGCCTACCTGCGCACGAAGCAGTTGTGGCTCTCCATCGGCCTGCACATCGGCTGGAACTTTTTCGAGGGCGCGCTGTTTGGATTCCCGGTGAGCGGCATGGAATTCTACCGTCTCATCCGGCACACGGTCAGCGGCCCGGAGTTATGGACGGGTGGCACCTTCGGCCCGGAGGCGGGACTGGTGGTGTTACCGGCACTGGCGCTGGGCGTGGCGTTGGTATACGGCTACACAGTCTGCTCGACAAAGTCCGCCCCCAACCGTTCCCCCTAACGCCCAATACTGTTTAGCTTAGATGGTCGGGCTCCCAAAGTGCCACGAAGTGGTAAAGTGCCACGAAGTGGTATGCCCGACGGCGTGCCCGCAGGGTAGGCCTTCGGCAAGGTGCTTCGCGAGGAGCCGTCGTACCATCATGTCACTCTCACAAACGGATTCCCCCGCCTCTCCTCCCCCACCCTCGTCTCCGGCCCATGCCCCGATAATATCCGCGTCTCATCCGGCAAGGTGAATACCTGCGCCTGGATGCTCTCCACCAGCGCATCCCAATCGCCGCCGGGAAGGTCGGTGCGGCCAACACTGCCGGTCGTTATCCATTCTCGATCTCGATCAATTTCTGTCTCACGAAAGTCAAGAACTCTCGTAGCGCTTCCCGCGGCTCGTCTGGAATCGTGCTCGGAAGCACATTGTCTTCACTGCCATCATGAAAATGCTTGGGAAACGTCGAGATCTCCGCGTGGTCGGGAGCATTGTCATGTCGGTGGATCACCCCCCTTACCGCCCTTTGTTCCCAATGGAAAGAGAAACGCTCCACAGAAGGATTGACCCATACATCTCAATCTTCGTTTAACATCCGTCCCAAGCGGTTGAGATGCGCTTCCAAATGTTCCCACTCGATAGAATCTTCCCAGGCTGGATGGCTGTGTACCTTTCCTTTTTCAATCCGCGCCCGTAGCTCTGAGATAGACGCCACGCCATAACGGTCCTGTAAATCGGCTATATCCATCTGGGCGGCTCGCATTTCCTGCCTGATAAAGGCATCCACGCTACGTTGCATCAAGCGATCCAGGGGAAGGTTCAATTCCCTGGCTATACGTTCGACTTCTGTGGGGATTGGCATTACAGTCATCATCAATTCTCCTCGATTTTGTAACAAGAGGAACCCATGCCCGAAGTATAGCATGTTTCATTACATTGTGGCTGCATTGAGGCGGGATGATGTAGCGGTGGTCTCTGTATCCTGCTCAACCTCTCACCCACGGATTCCCCCTCCTCTCCTCCCCCACCCTCGTCTCTCCTCCATGCCCGGACAAAATCCTCGTCTCCTCGGGCAGCGTGAATACTTGCTCGCGAATGCTCTTCACCAACGCCTCCCAATCCCCGCCAGGCAAATCCGTCCGGCCAACGCCGTTCTGGAAGATGAGGTCGCCGCTGAAGAGTACTCCCGCTGACGCGCAGTAAAACACACAGTGACCCGGCGTATGCCCCGGCGTGTGGCGCACTTCGAAGGTGATATTCCCCAGTTGCAGGATTTGGCCGTGCGCAAGGTCAATTGTGGGCTTGGGTCCCGGTTCGATGCGAAAACCAAACAGCGCCGCGCCGCCCTGCACCTGCCA
>JBDRTP010000229.1:0-8489 GCA_043823965.1 Chloroflexota bacterium | reverse complement strand
GGACGCGCATAGTAGCGGCGTTCGGAGGATTGCTCCGTTCCATAACCATTTTGGTAGTCCATAGGTATTTACTCCAACAAACTTATCTTTGGGCGGCTTAGAAGGGAAACTCGTTTTCTTCTGCCTGCCCCTCGATTTCTGCTGCGGCGAGTGCCGCTTCACTGTGATTGGCTTCGCGCCGCTCACCGAGCATCAGCATTTCGGATGCGACGATCTCAATCGTCGTGTGCTTGGCGCCCTCTTTGTCTTCCCAGCGACGGGTTTGCAGGCGTCCTTCGATGTAGACTTGCTGGCCTTTGTTCAAGTGCTGCTTGCAAATCTCGGCCAGGTTACCCCAGGCGACGACGTTGAACCATTCGGTTTCGGAGTGACGTTCGCCATCCGCGCTGTTCCACGAACGGCTGGTGGCAAGCGTAAAGGTGGTCACAGGCCGGCCCGAAGGGGTATAGCGCATTTCAGGATCGCGCCCCAGGTTCCCAATGATCATTACTTTATTCAAACCTCGGCTCATCTTTCACTCCTTTGCACCCCGCTGGGGCGCTCGTAACTAATGATACAAAACCGACGCTGGCGCCGAAAGCCTACCGGGTAGGTGCTGCCGAAGGCCTACTCGGCGCACTCGGCAGGTCAGTCAACCAGCGTAATCATGTAGCGGATCACCGGCTCCAAGAAACGCAAATTTTGATCCAGGCCTTTGGTAGCCGCAGGGGGCAGGCTGATATTGAGCAGGAAATACTGTCCTTCACGCTGCTTGCGGATGATGTAGGCCAGGCGCTTGCGGCCCCAGACATCTGTTTTGTCAACGCTGCCGCCAGCTTCGACAATCCAACCCTTCACCTTGTCAATCGCGCCGTTAAAAGCGGTCTCGTCCAGGTCGGGATGGATGATGCAAACCAACTCATACTTGTGCATAGGAAACCTCCTTTCCTTGGGATATGCTCCCGGTCATCGCCGTGGGCGAGCCGGGTGCGGAAAGTCAGCCACGCGCCCAGGCGTAGCTGCAACGGGCGATAGTGTACTATAAAGTAAGGGTTTTGCGAAGGGCATTTAACCTTATCGGCAATAAGGCCAGATTCTCTTTTGCATCGAATTTTCACGAATTTCCCGAAGAAAATTTGTCCAATTCGTGTAATTCGATGCAGAAAAAGTTGTTACCGATAATGTCTATTATTTGACGTAAATCGGGTTGCTGAAGATCCATCCCCGCTTTCGCCCCAGGAATCGCAGATAAACCTCCACCCGATATACGCCCGGCTCGGTGGTGATGTGGGCGATGGCCTCGCCCTGAACCGCCTTGATGATTTTGCCATCCTTGAGCAGGTGGACATCGGTGCGCCGGGGTACTTTAACTTGCAGTGTCACGCCGCCCTCAGCCGGGATTTCATCGCCCATCAGCGCAGTTTTTTCCCTACCCTGGGCAGTGAAGCGGAAGCCGCGCGCCGGAGCCGGCAGATCATAGCCGATGAAAGTGTGTCCGGCAGCCAGCGCCTCATAGATCATCTTGCGGTCGGCAAGCAGGTCGCCGCTCAACGGCTGCGGGACGAGCAGATGCGTGTTGACGGTTGAAAAGTGGAATTCGTATGGGAATATGGTCTTGCGCAGCGGGCCCATCCTCATTTTGCGGGCATGGGCGTCCGAGCCGCCCACGGCGATGATCCGTCGCCCGCAGGTCAGCAGGTCGTCCCAGATGCGCAAGGCCTCGGGGTGCGGCCCGCGGGCAATGAATTCGGGGTAATAAGCGTAGAAGAGAGCATCCAGCCTGCCTTTTACCACCATTTTGAGTTCGCTAAAGCTGTTCCACAGTTCGAGGCCGGTGAAACCGGTTGCCTGCCAGTCTTCCCAGGAGATGTCCGTCTCGTCGAAGGCGGGCAGTTCCGGGTCTACGGGATGGGCGATGAATGAAATGCCTCCGGCCTTGCGAACAGCGTCAATCAGCGCCTGAGGGTCGTCTGCAAAGATGGCCAGCTCACGCTCCGCGCCGAAGACGAGCAGGTGGTTCTTTTGCGGATTGCGGCTCTGATCGTGGATTTCCTCGCCGACCAGGAGCAATGTGCGGCGTTTACCGTCCCGGTGGTAGCCCTCGAGGCCCTGCACCCAGACGTTGTGGTCGCTGACCAGGATGGCATCCAGGCCGGATTTTAGCGCGGCGCGCGCCAGGTCAAGGTGGGTACCGCTGCCGTCCGAATAGGTGGTGTGCAGGTGGAGGTTGATGGTCAATTCGTGCATTGGATTCTCATTTGACTGTTTTCCCGCTTCGAAGGTATAATTTGGCGTCTATAGCTTAGGAGGCTACTTGAATGGAACAATTTTTAGATGCAGGTTTGATTATAACGTCAATTGCCCTGGTGGCCAGCATTATTCTGCAAAGCAAAGGCGCTGGCTTGGGCGGTTTGACCGGCTCGGATACCGGCAGCGTTTTTACCGCCCGGCGGGGGGTTGAAAAGACCCTCTTTTGGGTGACGATCGTGTTCAGCGTCATATTCTTCATCCTGGTTCTCACCACGGTGGTCATCCACACGGTCTAATACCTCTTTGCGATGAGAAAGGCCATCGCCGGCTTACTGCCCAACGCGCCGGGGAGGCCTTTCTTTTTTTGCACACCTTATGAAAAAATTACGCTGGCAAATCCTGGTTGTTATTCTTACTTTGGTCGTGGTCGGGATCCTGCTTCTGACCCAACAGCCAGGCTTGAATCCGATCCTGCCCCAGGCGGCAAGTGGGGGGATCTATACTGAAGGGCTGGTCGGCTCGTTTGGACGATTGAATCCAATCCTTGATCTAAACAATCCGGCCGATCGCGATATTGATCGCCTGCTCTTCAGCGCTCTATTTAAATTCGATTCGCGCGGCGTCCCGCAAGCGGACCTGGCCGAATCCTGGGGTGTTACGCCGGATGGAACCATCTATAACGTCACCATCCGGGCTGAGGCCGTCTGGCACGACGGCCAACCCGTCACCACGCAGGACGTGCTTTTCACGCTCAGCCTGCTGCGCAGCCAGTACTCTGCCTATCCTGCGGATGTGCGCGCCTTGTGGGATGAGGTCGAAGTCACACTTTTGAGCGACAAGACGATCAAATTTAAATTGGCGGAGCCTTTCGTACCTTTCCTCGATTACCTGACCTTTGGCGTACTGCCCAAGCACTTGCTCGAGAACGTCCCCGCAGATCAAATTGCGAATGCCGATTTCAACCTGAAGCCGGTCGGAAGTGGGCCGTATCGCTTCGACCGCCTGGTGGTGGAAAACAGCCAGATCACCGGCGTAGTACTGGCAGGCTCCGAGAACTACTATGGCAAGTCTCCATTCGTCCAGCAGATCGTCTTTCGCTATTATCCGACGGCGCAGGCTGCCATGGACGCCTACCAGCAGGGCGAAGTGCTCGGCCTCAGCCAGGTCACGACTGATATTCTCCCCGCAGCGTTGATCGAAAAGAATCTCGCTCTTTACAGCAGTCGTCTGCCGAAGATGAGCATAATCCTGTTTAATCTAAAAAATACTGAGGTTGCCTTCTTTCAGGAAAAAAACGTGCGGCGTGCTTTGATGTTGGGTCTCAACCGCCAGTGGATGGTGGATACTTACCTCCACAGCCAGGCGATCGTTGCCGATAGCCCGATTTTGCCCGGCACGTGGGCTTACTATGCCGGCGTTCCGCATATTGACTACGATCCCGATGCAGCGATCGCGTTGCTGAAGGCAGAGAGCTATGTTCTACCTGCGGATGGCACGCTGCGTGCCAAGGATAGCCAGCAGCTCGCTTTTACGCTTCTCTATCCGGATGACGAACTACATGCCAAATTGGCGCAGTCCATTCAAAGGGACTGGGCGATTATCGGCGTCCAGGTGAACCTGCAGGCCGTTTCCTTTGATTCGTTGCTGAACGATTATCTCATTCCCCGCGATTACCAGGCTGCCCTGGTCGAACTGGACCTCAGCCGGTCACCGGATCCCGATCCGTATCCCTTCTGGCACCAATCCGAGGCGACCGGCGGACAAAACTATTCACAGTGGGATAATCGCACCGCCAGCGAATACCTCGAACAGGCGCGGGTTTTGGTTGACATGGATATCCGCGCCCGGCTTTACCGCAACTTTCAATCCATATTCGCCAAAGAATTGCCTGCGCTGCCGCTGTATTATCCGGTTTACACCTATGGCGTGGACGTGCGTATGCGTGGCGTGCAGCTCCCGCCGCTCTTTGAAACCAGCGACCGTTTCAACAACGTCTCGGATTGGTATTTGGTCACGCGGCGAGAGCTCGACCAGACCAGCGAGCCGACGGCCGCCCCCTGAAGGAACAATCTGCCATGCCCAGCCCCGAGCAAGACCTGGCTTTCTTTCAGGCCGGAATCCAGGAAGTGACGGATTATCTTCTCTGCGCAGCACCTACTCGGTCGGGGGAACTCTACTGGCCGCTGACTGTCGGCGCAGCCGGTGTGCCGCGTTTGACGATCGGCGGACTGCTTTTGGCCCAGGCTCGCCTTCGGGCGCGGAGGTTCTCTCCAGCGGCGCAGGTGGAAATGGCGGCCCTCGAGGGGAAGATGGACGCCGTGCGTATGAAGTGGCGCTCGGCCTGGGAGCGGAAAGCAGGCCGCGAGGTCCATGCCCGCCTCGATCTATGGCGCAATTATCTGAGCGATTACCGCGACTCGCCTGAACATCATGCGCACGCCTACCCTCACGAGGTTCAGTGGCGGGTCATACTGCGACTGTTGTCAGGTGAATTCGTCTTCCCACCGAAAGAATTGGACACTTTATCCAGTCTGGATGCAATTGTGAAAGCCCTCTGGCTCCCGGGTGAATTCATCTGGGAGGCTGATCTGATCACGGGTTTCCCGCAGCAGGATTATTGGTTTCTCTACGGCAAATTGAAATCTTCGTGACTGCTCAGCCCGAGGCGATTGGCGTATCATGCCAGCGGAATTATTAACACAAAGGGCACAAAGGCTTGCCCTGAGAGAAACCGAAGGGAACACGAAGAAAGCCCTTTGTGACCCTTTGTGCCCTTCGTGTTTGAAAAACTGCCCGTTTGGCTGGTGCCTGGGCAGCTACGAATCTTCTTAGCCAGGAAAGGAAGGATCATGTCTGACCAACGCCAAGCAGCCCTGGATTATGCTCGCAAGAACAAAGAGCACTTCTTGAATTCACTGAACGAGGTCTTGAAAATCCCGTCTGTTTCGACCGACCCGGCTCATCTGCCGGATATGCAGAATGCGGCCAATTGGGTTGCGAGCCAGTTGCGTAACCTGGGTATGCAAAAAGTGGAAATCTATCCGACCGCCAGGCACCCGGTTGTGTATGCCGAATGGCTGGGCGTGAAGGGCGCGCCGACCGTGCTGATCTACGGTCACTACGACGTCCAGCCGGCCGATCCGCTCGGCCTGTGGCAGACTGGCCCCTTCGAGCCGAGCGTGCGCGGCGAGAGCCTGTATGCGCGCGGCGCATCCGATATGAAGGGACAGGTGGTCGCGGCGCTGAAGGCGGTCGAGGCGGTTGTCAGGAATGGCGGCATCCCGGTCAACCTCAAGTGGTTGATCGAAGGCGAAGAGGAGATCGGCTCGCCCAGTCTGGAGGCGTTCATTGCGGATCACAAGGAGTTGTTAGCCAGCGACTTCGCCCTAAATCCCGATAGCGGCATGATCGGCCAGAATTACCCGTCCATCACCAGTTCTCTGCGCGGCCTGGCCTATTTCGAGTTGCGCGTTTACGGTCCGGCCAGCGACCTGCATTCGGGCATCTACGGGGGTGTGGTTCATAACCCGGCCAATGCCCTGGCCGAGTTGATCGCCGGGATGCACGACGCGGATGGTCGCGTCACGCTGCCAGGTTTCTACGATAAAGTCCGTCCGTTGAGCGCGGAGGAACGGGCCGAGATGGCTCGTTTGCCAATGGACGAGAAGCATTACCTGGAGCAGACCGGCGTGCCAGCGCTTTATGGTGAAGCCGGATACAGCCCGGCCGAGCGGACCGGGGCACGCCCGACGCTGGATGTCAACGGCCTGCTGGCTGGTTTCACCGGCGAGGGTTCCAAGACTGTGATCCCGGCCTGGGCTATGGCCAAGATCTCCACCCGCCTCGTACCCGACCAGAATCCAGCCGACGTGGCGGGACAAATGCGTCGTTATCTGGAGGCAAAAGCCCCCAAAGACATCCGCTGGGAAGTGATCGAAATGCACGGCGGTGCGCCTTCGATATCTGACCGGAATAACGCCGGGGTGCGGGCGATGGGCAAGGCATTGGAATCCGTCTGGGGCGTGCAGCCGTATTTCCGGCGCGAGGGCGGCTCGATCCCGGTTGTGGGGCAGATGCAGCGTTTGTTGGCTCTCGAGTCGGTTGTGGCCGGTTTCGGCCTCCCCGACGACAACGTCCACGCGCCGAATGAAAAGCTGCACCTGCCGACCTGGTACAGGGGCATCGAGGCGTTCATCCATTTCTTCCTGAATCTTGCACCTAAAGCCGGGTAGGGCGGGATTCTCATCCCGCCAATAAGGCGAATCTAAAGGCCGGTATAGAAACCGGCCCTACTTCTACTGGTGGTCTATGGAAAATAAACTGATTACATATGGCGGACAAGCTGTCATCGAGGGCGTCATGATGCGCGGCCGGGCGGCGGTGGCAATTGCGATGCGCGCCCCGGATGGCAAGATCGTCACACATAGCGAAGGTTTGAATGGGATTTACGCAAGCCGCGTCGCTAAGCTCCCTTTCTTACGCGGGTTGGTCATGCTCTGGGATGCGCTCGGACTGGGTATGCGCGCCCTGACCCTTTCAGCCAATGTCCAGTCCGGCGAAGACGAGAAACTCGAAGGTCCAGTGCTGTACCTGACCCTGGGCCTGACGCTCTTGATTGCCATCGGCATCTTTTTCCTCGCCCCGGCCGGCGTCGGCTGGCTGAGCGAACATTTCCTCCACTGGAACGCCTGGTGGAGCAACCTGATCGAGGGGGTAATCCGCCTGCTTCTGCTGGTCGGATATATCTGGGGGATTGGTTTCATGCCCGATATTCGCCGCGTCTTTGCCTATCACGGCGCGGAACATAAGACCATCAATGCTTACGAATCCGGTGCTGACCTGACGCCTGAGTCCGTTTCGCGTTTCCCTTTGACCCACACCCGCTGCGGGACGGCATTCCTGCTGACACTGGTTCTGCTCTCGATCCTGCTTTTTACCTTGCTTGGCCCCTTACCGTTGGTCTGGCGAATGGCCAGCCGCATCCTGCTCATACCGGTCCTGGCCGGGATTGCCTACGAGTACATTCGCTGGACGGCCAACCATATCCAGTCGCCATTCGTACGTCTCATCATCGAGCCCAATCTGGCGCTGCAATCTCTGACCACGCGTGAGCCGGATTTGAAGATGCTGGAAGTGGCCATCACGGCTTTCAAGACGATGCGGCAAGCGGAGAAGGAAATGACCGCCTGACACGGGGTCTATAAAGGCTCGAACCTGGCCGTGAAATGCCGCAGCAATTCGGGCGCGTAGGTAAAACGATAGCCGCGTAACTGATCCGCCCGCTCTGCTATTCTTGCGATCACCTCGGCGACATAGTCCAGATGGCTCTGGGTATAGACCCGGCGCGGGATGGCCAGGCGCACCAGCTCCAGTTGGGGATAGACGACCTCGCCGGTATCCGCATCCGGGTGGGCAAACATCACCGAGCCGATTTCGCAGCCGCGGATGCCGCCTTCCAGGTAGAGTTCCACGGTCAACGCCTGTCCGGGAAATTCACCGTGCGGGATGTGGGGAAGGAAATTCCCCGCATCTATGTAGACCGCATGTCCGCCCGGCGGCTCGACGATCGGGACGCCGCTCTCTTTGATCCGATTGGCCAGATATGCGGTCTGGTTCAGGCGGTAGGCCAGGTAATCTTCGTCCAGGCCTTCGCGCAAACCGACGGCCATGGCGTCCAGGTCGCGCCCGGCCAGTCCGCCATAGGTTGGGAAGCCCTCGCGGATGATCAATTCATTGCAGATTTTGCGGTACAAATCCTCGTCATTAATCATCAGCAAGCCGCCGATGTTGACGATGGCGTCCTTCTTGGCGCTCATCGCTGCCCCGTCGGCCAGGCTGAACATCTCGCGGGCGATCTCCAGCGTGCTCTTGTCTGCATAGCCAGGCTCGCGCAACTTAATAAAGTAACTGTTCTCGGCGTAGCGCGCCGCATCAATGAAGAAGGGGATGCAATACGAATGATAGGTCTCGGCGACGGCGCGCAGGTTTTCCATCGAGATCGGCTGGCCGCCTCCTGCGTTGTTGGTCACGGTCATCATGCCGAAAGGGATATTCTTTGCGCCGACCTTCTCGATGAAGGCGACCAGCTTGGCGATGTCCATGTTGCCCTTGAATGGATGCTGGTCCGCCGGATCGAAGGCCTCGTCAATCACCAGGTTGGTGGGATGTCCGCCGCGCGCCCGGATGTTGGCGTCCGTGGTATCGAAGTGCATGTTCGAGGGGACGTACTGGCCGGGCTTGACCAGTACTGCGCTGAGGAT
>JBDRTP010000228.1:0-2118 GCA_043823965.1 Chloroflexota bacterium | reverse complement strand
CGTTTTCTCCGTCAAAATAGATGGCTTTCATGGCAATCAGATCAACCACCCCTGACAGAAGAGCGCAGGTAAATGACCAGGTCTGGCGGGGGCAGGAACTCGATCAGGGTGCGGTATAGTTCCCGGTAGGTATCGTAATCGCGCTGGCGGATGTGCCCTTGCAAGAAGAGGTTGTGAGCGAATATCTCGGCGTCCTCATAAACGGAGCGGTCTTGGATGACCGAGGACGGGTAAAGCGCCAATTGATGGTGGGCGCGCAGACGATGGGTCAGGAAGAAGATCTGCGAGTGAAAAGCCCAGGCCTGCATGTCGCGGTAGAAGTCGGCCAGGTAGGGGTTCTCGGCTACCGGCTCGAAGAAAGGAGTCCAGCCCATTTCTTGGCACAACATCTCGACCAGCGTGGATTTGCCCACGCCGATGTTCCCTGCAACGGCAACGAATTTTTTCATGGAATTTCCCCAGCCAGTTCCTGATCAATGATCTGTTTGAACACCTCGTAGGGTTGTGCACCGACGATGGGAATGCCATTGATGAAGAACGTCGGCGTCGAGCGGACACCCAGGTTCACCGCGTAGTTGTAATCTCCCATCACTTCGGATTCATAGCGCCGGTCTGTCAGGCATTTGGCGAAGGTTTGCGTGTCCAGCCCGAGTTCGGCTGCATATTGCTGGTAGGCATCTGTCGTCAGGTCGTACTTCATGCTGAAGAGGGCCTTGTGGAAAGGCCAATAGGCGCCTTGCGCTCCGGCGCAATCAGCAGCTTCTGCGGCGGGGGCGGCGCCGGGATGGATGCTTATCAGCGGAAAATCACGGTAGACGAAGCGGATCTGGTCTGGATAGTTGGCCAGCAACCGGTCCAAGACCTCATCGTGCCACTTTTTGCAGTAGGAACATTGATAATCGCTGAACTCGATGATCGTGATCGGGGCGTTTTCGGGACCCAGGCTGGGGTCGTCGTCTACAGGCACGTCGTAGCGCCTGACTTGCGCTGTCGGTGTGGCAGGAGTGTCAGGTGCGCGACCCCAGATCAGGTAACCAGAACCCACCCCGAGGGCAAAGATGCCGAGCAATAGCAGACTGTAAATTGTTGGACGTTGAAGGAAAGGCAGGGGGTTTTGCATGGCGGGATTATATCACCCACGTGGGGTATCACCCAAGAATTTGGGAAAGAATTTTTGCCGACCGCAGGTTCTTCGAAAAGGACTACCGAGTAGGTGCTGCGCACTCGCCGGTCAATTCGGGGGTTGTTCTCGATCCAGCCACAGCTCGCGGTACTGGTGGTTCCAGTCAATCAAGAAGCGAAAAGCGATCACCGGGCCGGCTGCGGCCGCGATCCACATCGATGAGTTGCCCAGGCCGAGCAGCCAGAAGGCCGGGGAGATCAACAAGCCGGTCAGCACACTGGCGCGGGCGCTATGGCGGAGGATGAGCACCAGCGCCACCAAAATGCCCAGACCGATGACGAAGGCGATGGGGGCGGCCGCCAGCAGGCAGCCGCCGGTGCTGGCGTTACCCATCCCGCCGCGGAAACCGGCGAAGAGCGGCCAGCAGTGTCCGATGACGACCAGCGCGGCTGTGACGGGCGCGATCCAGGGAACGGGTGCGTGATGCAATGCCAGCCAGGTCGGTAGAAAGCCCTTGGCGATGTCCAGCACCAAGACGAGCGCCCCCGGCCCAAAACCGGCCTGCCGGATGGTGTTGGTGGTGGTGGCATGACCGGAGCCAGCCTCGCGCACGTCCACGCCCTTGAAGAGACGCGTGATCCAGATCGCAAAGGGGAACGATCCGCACAGGTAGCCGAGCAGGGCAAAGCCGAGGGTGTAGAGCAGGGGGAGGAGTATATCCATTGCGGGTGGGCTGCTTAAGGCGGTTGGTGTTGGTGAGGGCAGCTCATGGGTTGATGATGGCAGTTCGGTAGGAGTGGGTAGGGCTGCAACGGATGGGCACAGCGGCAGCGGCGGAACCGGCGAGACTCCATCTCCGTTATCGCGCATTTCTGGCAAAGTGCTGCGGTTTCGAGCGGCGTAGCCGCTGCCTGCACTGAGCGAAGCGAATGTGTCCGCTGGAGACGGTGTAGCCCGCCACTTATGGTGAGAAGTGTAAAAGTTACTACTTAACG
>JBDRTP010000227.1:0-2798 GCA_043823965.1 Chloroflexota bacterium | reverse complement strand
CAGCGCGGCGAACATATCGGTGACGGTGGGGAAGCCGGAGATGAAGCCCTTCCCGCCGCCGATGAACTCGAACGCTGGAGGCAGCAGGCGGAACAGGCTGAGCAGCAGGCTGAAGGTGATCGCCTGGATGACAGGCAGCAGGTATTTCGGCGTGAATACTCCCCAGGCCAGCAGAAAGATCAGGCACCATAAGAAGAAGTGGAAAGCGCCCTGCAGGGTGATGGCGAAGAGGGTCAGCGCGATGAGCAGCACCCAGCGCCAACCGGGTTTTTCGCCCTCCGAAACCTTTAGAATGAGCAGCACAAAGAAAGGCAGGAAATAGTAACCGATCCACTCTGAATGGCCGACGGCGTAGTGGGCGGTGATATGACCGTTGAAGTTGAAGAGGACAAAGAGGGTGGTGAACGCGGCTGGAGCCAGACTGTAGCGCTTCTTTAGCAAGAGCAGGGCTACAAATCCGAGTGAGTACAAGATCAGCAGGTTGACCAGGGTGAAGAGTCCCGGATCAAGGAAGCGCAGCAAGTAGGCCTGGGGGGAGATTAGAGTGTCCGGTCGCCCCAGGTAGCGGTCGGTGGTGGAGAGGGCCGAGCCGATGTGCAGAGGCAGTTGATTCGTCAGGGCGGCCTGGCGCAGGAAACTGAAATAGGCGCCGGTCTGAGTCCAATCGTGCAGGTCGAAGGGAACTTTTCCCCAATTAAGGAAATATCCCCAGTGGAGCAGGCCTGAAAGATAAAGGACTGTTGTCCAGAGCCTGTCAAACCAGGCGGATAACCGTCCCGGCGCAGGTATAAAAAATGCTTCACCCAGGGTGGAAAAGCCATCCTGAATGGTTTTTAGGAGCGGGCGTTTATCTGTCATGCCGCAATTATACTCGCCGAAGGTCTACCCGGCGGTTCTATCCCCGGCATCCTGCCTGGCGTAGCCAATCCTTTGAAAAATAGGTGCTCCCCCTGGCAAGGGTTGCTGGCGGATGAGGGTAAATTTCCACCGCGAAGCCACGAAGAACGCGAAGAAATCCTTATAAAACCTTGGCGGACTTCGCGTCTTGGCGGTTAAAATTGCCTATGCCCGTTCAACAACACTGTACGGGGAGACCGCCCAACAGGGAGACTATCGAAAAATACTGGTCTCATGCAAGAGGCGAAGATGGATTAGAATAACCTGGCTCGCCTAAACCTTCTCTGCTACGGACTTCTAATGGATTCTTCCAACCGTTTTATCCCCATTTCTGAACCCCTTTTATCCGGCAACGAGCTTGCCTACGTCAACGATTGCGTCCGCTCGGGCTGGGTCTCCTCGCTGGGAAAATACATCGCCGAATTCGAGCAGGGTTTCGCCGACTTTTGCGGTGTACGGCATGGCATTGCGGTCTCCAACGGCACGGCCGCCTTGCACCTGGCTTTGGTCGCCCTGGGGATCGGGCCGGGTGACGAGGTCATTATCCCGACCTTGACCTTTATCGCCACCGCCAACGCCGTCCGCTACATCGGCGCGACCCCCGTCTTCGCCGACAGCGAAGCCGAAACCTGGAACCTCGACCCTCAGGATGTTGCCCGCCGCATCACCCCCCACACCAGGGCCATCATCCCTGTCCACGTCTACGGACATCCAGCCAATATGGCACCCATCCTCGATCTGGCGAAGCAGCACAACCTGCACGTGATCGAAGACGCGGCTGAGGCGCATGGCGCACGCTATCAGGGAAAGCGCGTCGGCAGCCTGGGGGAAATCAATGCCTTCAGTTTTTACGGCAACAAGATCATCACCACCGGCGAGGGCGGCCTGCTGACCACCGACGAGGATGCCCTGGCCGAGAAGGTGCGCTTTTTACGCGACCACGCCATGTCGCCTGAAAAGCGCTACTGGCATACCGAAGTCGGGTTCAACTATCGCATGACCAACCTGCAAGCCGCCCTGGGCGTGGCGCAGATGGAACGCATCGAGGAATTCATTGCCCGCAAACGCTGGATCGCCGAGAGCTACAACCAGGGCCTGCGCGAGGTGGCCGCCATCAGGCTGCCGCCGGAGGCCCCTTGGGCGACCTCGGTCTACTGGATGTATTCCATTTTGCTGAATAAAGACTTCCCCCTGAGCCGCGACGAGGTGATGGCACGCCTGCGCCAGCAGAATATTGACAGCCGCCCCTTCTTCTACCCGATCCACGTTCAGCTGCCGTATCAGGCCGATATTTCTTTACCTGTTGCCGAAAACCTCTCGCGGCGCGGCATCAACCTGCCCTCGGCAGTTACGCTCAGCGAAGAAGATATCCAGCGCATCGTCCAGGCGATCAGGAAGATGGCCTGAAATATGGACATCTCGGTCATTTTGCCAACCTGTTGTGAACGGGGCAACATCGAGAATTTGATCTCGGCGATAGAAACCAGCCTGCTTCCCCTGGGACGCGAAATCGAAATATTGGTCGTGGACGACAACAGCCCGGATCAAACCGCCGAGGTCGTCCGGGCGCACCCGGTCAGGCCCGGGGTGCAGGTAAAGTGCTTCGTCCGGACACAGGAACGAGGTCTGGCGACGGCGATCAAGTACGGCATCCAGCGATCCAGCGGGGACAAAGTCGTGGTCATGGACACCGATTTCAACCATAGTCCCACCAATATCCCTCAGATGGTCGGGCTTCTGGATGAATATGACCTGGTGATTGGCTCGCGCTTTGTCAGGGGCGGGGGCATGGAAGATAAGAAGCGCTATGTCTTCAGCCTGATCTACAACTGGTTCATCCAATTGGTCTTGTGGCACGGCATTCGCGACAGCCTGAGCGGATTCTTTGCCATGCGCCGCCA
>JBDRTP010000226.1:0-3349 GCA_043823965.1 Chloroflexota bacterium | reverse complement strand
CGAAGAGATGTTCGGCGACTTCAAAAAGCACGGCTTCGATTTGGAAAGCACCATGTTGCATAACTTCTTACGGCTGTCTCGCCTGACACTCGCTGTCGCTTGTCTGTATGTTTGGTTGGTCTCTGTCGCTGGACGTACTATCCATGAAGGTTTACGTCATTTGGTGGATCGGACAGACCGTCTTGATTTGAGCATATTTCAAATCGGCTTACGCTTTATCCAAGGAGATTGACAAATGCCCTTCCTGCTCACATTCCACTTTGTACCTACCGTTGACAGCAAACTGTCAGGTGGCTAGTCAACTAATAGACATTAGAATTTACGCGACCACTCTTTGGGCCAGCGCTCGATCACGACCTTGGTCTGCGTAAAGAACTCAATGGCATGCTTGCCCTGGCCATGCAGGTCGCCGAAGAAACTATCCTTCCAACCGCTGAACGGGAAGAACGCCAGCGGGGCAGCTATGCCAATATTGACGCCAATGTTCCCGGCATCTGCCTCATAGCGGAACTTGCGCGCCGCTGAGCCGTTGCTGGTGAAGATGGAACCCGCATTGCCAAATGTGCTGTTATTAACAATCTTAATTGCCTCCTCGACCGTCTTGCAGCGCATAATACCTAGTACCGGTCCAAAGATCTCAGTGGTGGCAATGATGCCATTGACCGGAATGTCGGTCAAAATAGTCGGGCGGATAAAATTACCCTTCTCGTAGCCAGGGATGACAGCATTCCGTCCATCCACCAGCATCTCAGCGCCTTCGTCCAGACCCTGCTGGATCGAGCCCTCGATGCGGACTTTATCCTGTGGAGTTATCACCGGTCCCATCTGGACCTCGGGCTTGAGCCCGTACCCTGTGACTCTCTTCGAGGCTGCTTCAGCGAAGGCAGGGATGAAGGTCTTATCCGCCTCGCCGATCATAATGGCAATGGTAGCCGCCAGACAGCGCTGACCGGAACACCCGAAGGCGCTATCCATCATGATGTTGGTCGTCGTATCTATGTCCGCATCCGGTAGAATGAGCACCGGGCATTTGGCCCCGCCTCCCGCCGAGACGCGTTTGCCGTGCGCCGACCCGCGGCTGAAGACGTGCATGGCCACCGGCGTCGACCCGACAAAACTGACCGACTTGATCAGTGGGTGGTCAAGGATGGCATCCACGATCTCCGCCCCGCCGTGCACCATGTTGACCACACCGGCCGGGAAACCAGCCTCTTCCATCAGGCGGAACAGCTTGACCATGGTGATGGGCACCCGGCTGGACGGTTTGACGACGACGGTATTTCCGGTAGCGACTGCATAGGGGATGAACCAGAAGGCAATCATGGCCGGGAAGTTGAAGGGCGAGATGATGCCCGCCACACCCAGCGGTTGGCGGATCATGAACTCGTCAATGCCAGGGGCGATGTCTTCGACCACATCTCCCATGATCAAGGTCGGGGTCCCGCAGGCCACCTCTACGTTCTCGATTGTCCGGCGCATCTCGCCGCGCGATTCATCCAGCGTCTTGCCATGTTCGAGGGTAATGCTACGGGCCAGGTCTTCGAAGTTGGCTTCCAGCAGTTCTTTGAGCTTGAACATGTACTGGATCCGCTTCGTGACCGGGACCCTGCGCCAATCGTGAAAGGCCTTGTGGGCCAACTGAACGGCCTCATCCAGTTCAGCCGGCGAGGAAACGGGCACTTTCGCCAGGATCTCGGCTGTGGCCGGGTTCGCTACGTCCCGGAATTTCCCGGTCGTAGACGCCACCCATTTCCCGTTGATGTAGTTCTGTAATACCTGTTCGTTCACCTGTTGTTCTCCTGTTTTGATCATGATCGGCTGCAGCATAAAAGAAACTGCTGCTATGCGACAACTTTGTCGGCTACTTCCAATGCCTTTTCGACAATCGCCAAACCCTCGTCCAATTGCGCCTCGGTGATGCACAGCGGCGGCACAACAAACAGGATGTTGTGGAAGTTGAATGTGAACAGCCCATTGGCGCGTAAAACCTTCTGTACTTCTGTCAGCGGGTCAATCGGCTCCTTCGTTGCGCGGTTTTTGACAATTTCCAGCGCAGTGAACAATCCAATGTAACGCACGTCGCCGACCGAAGGATGTTTGGCTTTGATCTCTTCCAGTCGTTTGCCGAGATATTTCCCCACCTTGACGGCATTTTCAATAAGTTTATCTTCCTCGTACACCTCGATCGTCGCCAGCGCGGCGGCGCAGGCCAGCGGGTGGCCGTTATAGGTCAGGCCGGCCCACAGCATTTTGTCTTCAAAATAATCGGCGATTTTATCCGAGACAATACACGCCCCCAGCGGTACGTAACCTGACGTGATGCCTTTCGCAGTCGTGATAATGTCTGGCACTGTGTTCCAGTTATCCACGCCGAACCATTTGCCGGTGCGCCCCCAACCCGACATGACTTCGTCCGAGATGAGCAGGATGCCGTATTTATTGCAAATCTCACGAATGCGCGGCCAGTAATCCTCCGGCGGGATGATCAGGCCGTTGGAGCCGGTCACACCTTCCATGATGATCGCCGCGATTTTATCGGGGCCTTCGTAGCCGATGACTTCTTCGACATGCTTGATGCACTCGCGGTGACAGCTCTCTTTCGTCCAGCCGAACGGACAACGGTAACAGTACGGGTCGAGGAAGTGGACAACGCCGGGCATGGCCGGTTCGACCGGCAGGCGGCGATAATCGCCGGTCAGGGCAATCGCGCCGTGCGTCGCGCCGTGGTAGGAACGGTAGCGCGCCATGATTTTGAAGCGTCCGGTATAAGCGCGCGCCATCTTGACCGCGTTCTCATTGGCTTCCGCCCCGCCCAGCGTGAAGAAGGTCTTTTTCAGGTTGCCGGGCGTGACTTCGGCCAGTTTCCTGCCCAGCAAACCGCGCGGCTCGGTGGCGATGGCCGGATGAGCAAAACACAGTGCCGCAGCCTGCTCCTGAATGGCTTTCACCACCTTCGGGTGCTGGTGGCCGATGTTCATATTCATCAACTGCGAGGAGAAATCCAGGTAACGCTTCCCATCCGCGTCCCAAAAGTAAATCCCCTCGGCCTTGACCATCGGAATGGGCGCGGTCTGGTTCTGCACCGACCAGGAGAAAAAGGTGTATTCGCGGTTCAGCGCGACGATTTCTTTCGATGTGAGCTTTGTCATAAATTTATCCTCTGCGTTGGCACGTTTACACGCTTGCACGTTCCAACATGTCAACGTGTCAACGTGTCAACTTTCTAACGTGTAACAGATTTAACCACCTCTCGAAAAACGGTGAGAGTTTCGTCAACATCGGTTTCACTGTGCGAGTAGCATAAAAACCACGGCTCGCGCGGGTCGTGGTCGGGCATCACGCCGCGCTC
>JBDRTP010000225.1:0-6757 GCA_043823965.1 Chloroflexota bacterium | reverse complement strand
CGTCATTGCCTACCAAAATCCGCACCAATGGGACCTGACCGAGGACAAGCAAAATTCGCTGGCACCTGAGACTCTGGATACCTTGAAGGCGCTCCCACAGCCAGTCACGGCGACCGCTTTTTACACCTCGCGCACGCCTTCTACCACAGCGCAGGAGCTGCTGGACAGGTACAAGGCTCACAGCGCGGGTAAATTTGATTACACCCTGGTTGACCCGGACCAGAAGCCACTGGCCGCACAACAGGCGGGCATCACCGGAGATGGGAAGATTTACCTTCAGATGGGCGATCAACATGAGATCGTCTCCTATGCTTCCGAGCAGGAGATTACCGCTTCGTTGATCCGCTTGATGAATCCGGGTGAGCGCAGCGTATATTTCCTCACCGGTCATGGCGAACGCGACATCCAGAAAGCCGGGGATACGGCTTATACCCAAGTCCGCGCCGCGCTGGAGGCCAAGAATTACAAAGTCCAGACCCTGAACCTGATCGCCCAAAACCAGATTCCCCAGGATGCCCTGGCGATCATCATCGCCGGCCCCCAACAACCATTATCAACACAGGAAATGAACCTGATCGAGGCTTTCGTAGCCACGGGCGGCGCGCTCATCGCCATGCAGGAACCTTTGCCTTTGACCAATTTCGGCACATCCCCGGACCCGCTGGCGGATTACTTGTCGAATACCTGGGGCATTACATACAATAATGACATCGTCATTGACCCCGACTCGAACCAACCGATCGTCGCCGTCGCCAATAGTTACAGCCCTCATCTCATCACCGAGAAACTGCAAGGACTGGTGTCATTCTATCCGACCGCGCGCAGTCTGGCAGTTTCGACCGAAGGCCTAACGGCAAACAGTTCCGGCGCGTATGCTACGCCCTTGGTAATCACAATTGATCGCGCCTGGGGCGAGACGGATTTCGATGCCCTCCAGAATAATCAAGTCAGCTATGATCAGAGCTTGGATTTCCCCGGCCCGCTCACCCTGGGCGTGGCGGCCGAAAATCCGGGCCAGAAAAGTCGCCTGGTCGTCTTCGGCGATTCTGATTTTGCGTCAGACAGCTTTTATGGCCAATACGCCAATGGCGATATGCTCATCAACGCCATTGACTGGGCTGCTCAGCAGGAGAATCTGATCCACCTTACGGCCAAAGAACCGATCACTCGTACATTGAATATGCCAGGTAATACGGCTCAGTTGCTGATCGGTTTTATGCTGATCTGCGCCATCCCCGGCTTGATCGTCGCCGCAGGAATTGTCGCCTGGCTGAAACGCCGCGTGCGAGGCTGAAGATGGTCAAACGCCCCACCTGGATCTTGTTAATTGTGCTGGCGCTGGTCAGCGCTGCTTATTTCTATTTGAAAGAACGCCCGCTCAAGGCGACCGCGCCGACGCCCACGGCTATTAAGCCCAGTTTTTTAATAACCAAAGATAATGGCGCACTGACCAAGATTCATATTTTGGATGCGCAGGGAAACAGCCTTCAAATGGGACGCGATGCGTCGGGAAATTGGGCGATCTCGCAGCCCGAACTGGCCGCAGCCAATCAATCCCAGGCAGAGGCGGCAGAGACCCAGTTCTTCGCGCTCAGTGTGCTGACAACGCTGGAGACTTCCCCAGCATTGGATGTCATCGGCTTGAACCCGCCGGCTTACACCATTACGCTCGGGTTTTTCGACGCGCAGCGCCTACCCGGTAACACGCAAAAAGTCCTCGAAATTGGCAGCCTGACACCCACCGGCAGCGGATATTATGTCAGCCTCGAAGGCAAGATTTACGTCATCAGCCAATCATCAATCAACGCAGTGCTTGGACTTCTGATGAATCCGCCTTACGCAGCGACGCCAACGATACCGGCGACAGAAACACCCATCCCCGCCACCGAGTAGGCCTTCGGCGGCCACGCCTTAGCCTGCGCCCCCGAATTATCGAGATGATTCCTATCGAGCAGGCCTTCGCAAATTCATTTCGGAGAAGGCCTTCAATAGGGTATTGCTTTTTGTCTCAAAAAAGAGTATTCTGTTTATGCGCAGCACCTACTCGGCAGGAAAGAAAAATTAAGAATAATGGTAGCCAGTAGGCTTCCATGCGCAGCACCTACTCGGTAAAAGAAAGGTAATTACTCAGCCGTATTAAAAATCCCTGTGCGTGTCATTGCGAGGAGCGTTCCTTCGCAAGCTCAGGACAAGCCTTTGCGACGAAGCAATCCCCAACATGGCTAGAAAATTGCCGTAACGAGGAGATTGCTTCGCCAATGAACGGCTCGCAATGACATGCTTGAGCAGTTACAAAGAAAGCTTGGTTATTTAGGAACATGATGGAAAATCCTTTACTAATTGTTGAGGAAGAAGAATATTCTGTCGTCGCGCGACTGATCACATTGGGCCGGCAGAAGACCTATGTCACCATAGACGACATTTTGCATTTCTTCCCTGAAGCAGAACAGGATGTCGAAAAACTAGAGGAGGCCTTTGCTGCTCTCTTGAGCGCAGGGGTTCCTTTTGTGGAAGATATCCCTACAGGCGAGCCTCCCGAAGACGAACTGGTTGTTGCTGAAGAACCCGAGCCTGAGCTTACGCTGGATGACTACCTTGCCAACATAGATACCGATGACACCATCGGCTTATATCTTAAGGAAGTCAGCCGCGTTCCACTCCTGACCGCCATTGAAGAAGTCGAACTGGCCCAGCGCATCGAGCGCGGCCGGATCGCCCGTGAGGAACTGGCACGCGGCAAAGTCAGCCCGCGCCGCCGCCTGGAACTCCGCCGCATGATCGAGGACGGCTGGGCCGCCCGCGAACACCTGATCACCGCCAACTCGCGGCTGGTCATCAGCGTTGCCAAGAAGTACATGGGGCGCGGCGTCCCATTCCTGGACTTGATCCAGGAAGGCAACATCGGCCTGATCCGCGCCACCAAGAAATTCGACTACCGCCGCGGCCACAAATTCAGCACTTATGCCACCTGGTGGATCCGCCAGGCTGTGACGCGCGCCATCGCCGACCAGGGACGCACCATCCGCGTCCCGGTCCACATGGGCGACCAGATCAACAAACTCCTGCGCGTCCAGCATCAGTTGACGCAACGCTTGGGCCGTGATCCATCCGTCGAGGAATTGGCTAACGCTCTGGAAGTACCGCCCAAGAAGGTCGAGAATATGATCCAGGTGGCGCGTCGTCCGCTCTCGCTCGAAACGCCGACCGACGACGAGGAAGACTCGGTGCTGGGTGACTTCATCGAAGACGAGGAGGCCGCCCCACCCGATGACACCGCCACCTACAACCTGTTGCGCGAGCACCTGAGCGAGGTGCTGAACGGCCTGCCGCCGCGCGAAGTCCGCATCCTGCAATTGCGCTACGGCCTGCTGGATGGTCAGGCCTACACCCTCGAAGAAGTCGGGCGCAAGATGGGCGTGACGCGTGAGCGCGTCCGCCAGATCGAGGCGCAGGCGCTCAGCCGGCTGCGACATCCAACTATCCGCAGGAAACTTAGGGATTACCTGGGAGAGTGAGGACAGTGATCAGTTAAGCTATCCAGCCCCACAACCAAAACCGGGCGCTCAAGAAAAGTGACAGCACGAAACCCGTGTAGATCACCAGGCGGTGAACCCGGGGGTTGCTTTGCCCGTACGCAGCGAGTAAGATAAAGACCGGGAAAAGCGTCAAGACATAGCGCACCATCGAGCATAATGGTTGGGTATCCACAATTCTGGAAGTCAGCACCACAAGGCTGGCCGCCAAATACAGGTTCAAAGAAAGATCAAACCTGCGCCATCCCAGGATGATCAGCAGGACAAACAATGTGGTTGTCAGCAGGTTAAGGACATCCATCAACCCCGCCCGTCCAGAGAACAGGGTTGTCAGCGCATACCAGTAATTCTCCCAGGGAAAAGCCAGCCGGACGTTCCAACTCGCTTCGAACAGCGGAACAACGGAGGGATCGCCGGAAATCCAGCGAATGAACAGGTAAAGCGCCACAGCCGCTCCAGGCAGAAAAACCGCAAAAATGAGATCTCTCCAGGAGATCGTCTTCCTCGCCCGGTAGAGTTCAATCGCCAGGGGAAGCAGCAGGGCCACACCCTGCAAACGGACAAGGATCGCGCAAAAGGTCCACAGCCCGGCGCGATGCCATTTTTTGTCATGCACGGCATTCAAAAAGAGAAGCGCGAGCCATATGAACAGGCTTTCAGTATAGGCGCTGTAAAAGAAAAAGGACGCAGGGAAGGCCATCAGGTATATCAAAGTGCGGGCGGCGATCCCCTGCCCAAAGCGCCGATCCACGAAGTCATAGAGCGCGGCCAACATGCCAATAACGGCAAGATGCGAGAGCAATAATCCCGCCAGCAAAGGATGTCTGGTTACAGGTAACAACAAGCGGATCAACAACGGATAGAGCGGCGGGAAATGGACATCGCCACTGATCTGACCATAGCCATGCAACGCGATCGCGCTGTACCAGTTGGCGTCAAAGCGCTGCCAGAGGGACAACCAGGCGTTTGGAAAGGGCGATACTCCTTTGTAAGGAAAGATGACTTCTTCCAAAGGAATTGGCGACAGGTTCTTTCCAGAATCGGGATCGCCCATCGGGCGCCCCGAGGAAATGGACCACAGCCTCCCGGCCGCGTTGCGCACGGCATCCTCCCCGTCGAGACTGAAGGTGTGCACCTGACCGTCAATTTCGCGCGAGTAAACATACCGCTCGCTGGTATGCAGGTCAAAAATAGTCAGCACAGGTTCGCCGCCGAATAGATTAAAATTGCTCACCGCTACGGGTAGGAAAAATAATACGGCGATAGACCATACCCCGTAGAGCAATCTCGATACCATGAATACCCCCAGGGATGTTTTCCATTTGCGGCTCAATATAAAGTGTGAAAGCATGGCGCAATTATACCCAAGCAAACGGGAAGACGGTAAAATATCGGCATGAAACTGACGCGACTACTGCTCCCGCGTATCGAATACGTCATTCTGGCAGCAATTTTCTGGGGAATCGCCGCCAGCGGGCCGAAATTGCTCAACGCCGATGGCGACCTGCCGCGCCATCTGCTGGTCGGGAACCTTATCCTTGAGACAAGAAGCGTCCCCACGATAGACGAGTTCTCGTTCCGCACAACAGGCAAACCGAGCATCCCTCACGAATGGCTGGCGCAGGTAATTTTTGCAGCATTTTACAACATGCTGGGGTTGAACGGGGTCGTTCTGCTCACGGCGCTGCTCGCGACCGCCGTCTTTGCGCTTGTGTACCGCAGTGCCATCCAGGGGTCATCCAGCCTGTTCGCCGCCCTGATATTCACAGGGCTGGCGGTCAGCGCCAGCATGATCCACATCCTCCCCCGCCCTCATCTCTTTACCTACCTTCTCCTGTCTGGCTGGATCATGCTGCTGGAACAAATGCGTAAGGGTCGCAGCCGGGCCTGGTGGGCGCTCCCGGCGGTCATGCTGCTATGGGTCAACCTGCATGGCATGTTCGTACTGGGGATCATCGCCTGGTTGATTTATCTGGCCGGAAGTTTTTTAGATAATCCCGATGGAGCATGGCTGAGAAGGTCAAAAGTCAAAAACCTGCTGGCGGGCGGGCTGTTGTCATTGCCGGTCACCTTGCTCTCCCCCTCTGGATCTGGCATCTGGAAGACGATTTTCTCACTGGGCAGCAACAGTTACATCACCTCTCGCATCTCCGAATACCAACCGGCAAATTTCCACCAGCCCGCGACCTGGCCCTTTGTTTTGCTCTTGATCCTGGTCATGATCGGCTTAAGCCGGGTCACCCAGAAATTGTCCTGGAGTCACACGCTCCTTCTGGCCTGCTTTGCCGCGATGGCGCTTTACACAAGCCGGATGCTGCCTTTGTTTGCCATCACAGCCGCGCCCATTGCGGCAGAGATCTATGCAAATTGGATGCGGAATGCAAAACATCTAAAAAATCTTTCGGCGCTGGAAACACGCGTTCAGCAAGTGGAACGCTCCACAAGCGGGATTTTATGGCTTATTGCCATCTTTTCGCTCGTTGTCTTGCTTTTTGCATCCGGGCAGAGCATTGACGCCGAAAAAAAGGGGAATGTTTTTGACAGCGAATTCTTCCCCGTAGATGCCGCAGCATGGCTCAAGTCCAACCCGCAGAATGACCGCATGTTCAACGCATTCGACTGGGGAGGCTATCTCCTGTTCGAACTTTGGCCCGACCAACAAATTTTCATGGACGGCCACACGCACATCTATGGCGAAGCCCTGACGCGGGAATATGAACAGGTGATCACCCTGGACAAAGGCTGGGAAGAGATCCTGGGCAAGTACCAGGTCCAGTTGGTTATCATGCCCGAGGACTCAGAATTAGTCAGGCAACTAGAAAGCCAGGCAGACTGGCAAGTGATTTACGCAGACAGCACAACCGTCATCCTGCAGAGAAGATGAAAACCGGTCAAACTACTCTATTGGTTTTAATTTTTGCTATTGCATTGGGTATACGCGCGCTGGGGATCGAAGCTCGCCCGATTTGGTACGACGAAGCCTTTTCCCTCCTGATCTCGCAACATAACCCATCTGTGATTTTGGCAGGCACTTTAAGCGCAGATACAGATTCTTCGGCCGCGGAGGAACATCCGCCCGCGTATTACTTCGTGCTGTGGGGATGGATGCAAACCTTTGGCAACTCATTAATATCAGCGCGTGCGCTCTCCATCCTTGCCGGGCTTGGGATTGTCCTGCTAATTTATCTTATCGCGCAACATCTCTTCGACCAGTCCGCCGCACT
>JBDRTP010000224.1:0-10291 GCA_043823965.1 Chloroflexota bacterium | reverse complement strand
CAAGGCGCTGCAAATGGTGGCTGCTGTCCTGAGCGACAATCCCGAGTTGCTGACCTACCAGTACATCACCAAACTGGCGCCGAACGTCCAGGTGATGTTCCTGCCCAACAATGCGCCGTTTATCTTCCCGCTGCCGGAGTTGCAGGGGCCGCAGTAGTTCCAGCATCCAGTATTCAGTATTCAGTGACCAGTGACTGGACACTGAACACTGAACACTGAATACTGGTAATTGGTCACTTTTTTTGGAGTGTAATGTAATGGAATCCGTCAAACCCTCCGGCCGCCAGATACGCCTTACCAGCCTCTCTAGCTGCGCGGGTTGAGCGTCGAAACTTAATGCGGAGACGCTGGCGCAGGTTCTGCGCCCGGTCCAGGATATTTTTGACGCCCGGGACTACCCGGACCTGTTGGTCGGCCTGGGCGACCTGGACGACGCGGCCGTCTGGCGCGTGGACGCCCAGCGCGCCCTGGTCGTCACCACCGATTTCTTCACCCCGGTCGTGGATGACCCGTATGACTATGGCATGGTCGCGGCGGCCAACAGCCTCTCGGATGTTTACGCCATGGGCGGGACGCCATTTCTGGCCTTGAACGTGGCCGCCCTGCCGCCGGATTTGCCGCCGGAGGTCAGCGGTGAAATCCTGCGCGGCGGCGCGGAGAAAGCGCGCGAGGCGGGCGTGGTCGTGGCTGGCGGGCACACCATCCAGGATAAAGAACCCAAATTCGGACTGGTGGTGATTGGCTTCGTCCATCCTGACAAGATGCTCACCAAAGGCGGCGTCAAATCTGGCGACGTGCTGGTGCTGACCAAGCCGCTCGGTTTTGGCGTCACCACCACCGCGCTGAAACAGCAAAAAGCTGCCCCCGAAGACGTGGCCGAAGTGGTAGGCTGGATGGGACGCCTCAATAAGGACGCGGCTTTGCTGGCGGTCGAATTCGGCCTGCACGGCGGCACGGACGTGACCGGTTTCAGCCTGCTCGGTCACAGCCTGGAAATGGCAGACGCCTCGCATGTCGGTTTACGCTTCTTTGCAGATAAAATGCCTTTCGTCTCGTGCGCCCGCAAATACGCCGGGATGTGGACCTTCCCCGGCGGCGCGGCGGATAACCGCCTGTACTTTGGGCCGCGCGTGAAATTTGCTGAAAATATCAGCGAAGAAACCCAAATGCTGCTCTTCGACCCACAGACCAGCGGCGGCCTGCTGCTGGCCGTGCCGCAGGAGAAATTAGCCGCTTTCCTGAAACGCGCCGAAGAAATCAAACAACCGGCCTGGGTGGTGGGGGAGGCGGCGGCTGGTGAAGGTATTGAAGTCATTTAAAATTACGTTTTACGCATCACGTTTTACTCAAGGCGTAATGCGCAAAACGTAAAACGCAACCATGTGGCACTCTCTCACTCCCCCCTGGCAAGCCTGTCTTGAACTGGCTTGGGAAGCCTATTGTGACGGCACTGTACCCATCGGCGCGGTGGTTGCCGATGCCGGTGGGCGCGTCATTGCCAGGGGGCGAAACCGAATCCAAAATGAAATTGGGCCGCAGGGGACAGTCTTCAATCATCAGTTAGCCCATGCTGAATTGAATGCCATTTTGCAATTCGATAGTTTCGCGAAAGATCGCAACGCCTGTGTGCTTTACACGACGATGGAGCCCTGTCCGCTGTGCCTGGGGGCTTTCTACATGTCTGGTATGCGAACTCTGCGCTACGCAGCGCGCGATCCCTATGCCGGTTCGACAGATTTGATTGGCGCGAACTGGTATATGGCGGTCAAGCCCATCGAAGTCTTTGGCCCACACAACCCGTCATTGGAAATTATCCTGTTGGCAATACAGGTTGAATTTGACCTGAGAGATAGAGGCGAGAAAGAGTTGAACGGCCAGGTGCTGACGCTCTGGCGCGCGGCCGTCCCGCTGGGTGTGGCGCTGGGCGAACAAATTTACCGTTCCGGCGAACTGCGCCAAATGCAGGAACGCGGTGCATTTACAGCCGAGGTCATCACGAATTTGTGTCAACAATCAACGGAATTGTCGGTTTCATGAATCTTCCCCACATTTATCCAATGTTGCAGGCTTTGCTTGCCGCCCTGTTATTCGGCGCAAGCGCGCCGCTCGCAAAAATGCTGCTGGGCGAGATGGAGCCGGTTTCGCTGGCCGCCTTTTTGTATCTTGGGAGCGGAATCGGCCTGCTGATTGTCAAAGCCATTGCACACATCAGTGGACAATCTGGGGAGACAGAAGCGCGGCTCAAAAAAACTGATTCCGCCTGGCTGGCCGGAGCAGTGATCGCAGGCGGCGTTGCAGCGCCAATCGTATTGCTTTTCAGCATCCAGCTTACACCCGCCGCGACAGCCTCACTGTTACTTAATTTTGAGAGCGTATCAACCACGCTCATCGCGGCTTATGTTTTCAAAGAGGCCATCAGCCGCCGGACGTGGTGGGCAATCTTATCCATTACATTTGCCAGCATCTTGCTTTCAGTGAATTTCAACACTGGATGGGGCATCTCGATTGGCGCGTTGGGAGTCCTGGCCGCCTGTGTGTTATGGGGTATTGACAATAATCTCACGCGCCATATTTCTGCCAAAGACCCGCTGATGATTGTGACGATAAAAGGACTGGGGGCGGGCCTGTTTTCCCTGATTCTGGCGCGGATACTGGGTGAGCCATTCCCAGTTCCCGTCGTTCTTATCAAGGCCCTGCTGGTTGGAAGTTTGTGTTACGGGATGAGCATCTTTTTCTTTATCCATGCCATGCGCGGACTGGGTGCGGCGCGCACCAGCGCATTGTTCGCCACCGCGCCTCTGGCAGGTGTGGCGCTGTCCGTCTTTTTATTCAAGGAAATCCCCGGCGCATGGTTTGCAGCCGCTCTCCTGCTCATGGCCGCAGGAACTGTGCTCCTGCTAGGCGAAAAGCATGCGCATTTGCATATTCATGAAGAATATTCTCACGAACATCGTCACGAGCATGCTGACGGGCATCATCCGCATCAACATGCCGTTGATTCTCGGCAAAGCCGATCTCACTCACATGACCATTCACATTGTAGAACAGAGCATAAGCATCACCATTTGCCCGATATCCATCATCGCCATGAGCATGTCACTGAGACATATAATTGATTCGTGAGGTAAATGACGGAGTAATATTTATGTCTGAAATTGGTTTTGAAATCCTGGTGATTTTCCTGCTCATCCTGTTGAATGGCCTGTTTGCCATGTCGGAAACAGCCATTTTTGCCGCGCGCAAAGCCCGCCTCCAGCACAAGGCCAACGAAGGCGACCGCAAGGCTCGCACCGCACTAGACCTGGCCGCCACTCCCAACCGCTTCCTGCCCACCGTCCAGATTGGCATTACCCTGATCGGCGTGCTGACCGGCGCAGTCGGCGGCGCGGTGATTGGGGATGCCCTGGCTGAACAGTTCGCACAGATCCCTGCTCTCGCTCCCTACGGGCATTCGCTGGCGCTCGCCATCATTGTGGTATTGATCACCTTCCTGTCGCTTCTGCTGGGCGAACTGGTGCCCAAGCGCCTGGCATTGCATAACCCTGAACGCATCGCGGCCGGGATGGCGGGCACGATGTTGTTCATCTCGAAAGTCTTCTCGCCGATTGTCTGGCTGTTGGGCAAATCCACTGACTTCGTCCTGCGCCTGCTGGGAATCCGTCCATCCGAGCAGCTACCCGTCACCGAGGAAGAATTACAGGTGCTGCTTGAGCAGGGCACGCAGGCCGGGGTCTTCGAGGAGGCCGAGCAGGACATGGTCGAGGGCGTCTTCTCGCTCAGCGACCGGCGCGTCAACTCTTTAATGACACCACGCAATGAAATTATCTGGCTGGATGTGAATGATTCGCTCGAGGAAATTCGCCGCAAACTATCCGAAAGTCCGTACTCGCGCTTTCCGGTTGCCGTGGACAGCCTCGACCATGTGCTGGGCGTGGTCAAAGCCAAAGATTTGCTTTTGACTGAAATCAAAGACGGCAAACAATTAAAGCAAATTGTCCGCCCGGCTATCTTTATCCCCGAGACGGCCTTCGGGTCGCGGGCGCTTGAAATGTTCAAAGAAGGCAAGGCCGAGATCATGCTGGTGATTGACGAGTTCGGTGTGGTGCAGGGACTGCTGACCCTTTCCGATATTCTGGAAGAAATCGTCGGCGGCCTCGAAACCGAAGAACCGCAGGCCACACAGCGCCAGGATGGTTCCTGGCTGCTGGACGGGATGCTGCCCATTGACGATTTCAAGGAAATTTTCAACCTGCGCAAACTGCCCGACGAGGCAGAATACGAGACGCTCGGCGGTTTTATGATGCTGCACCTGGGGCGCATCCCGCTGGCGGGGGACAAATTCGAATGGGGCGGCCTGCGCTTCGAAGTGATGGATATGGACGGCAATCGCGTGGACAAGCTGCTGGTGACGACTTTGCCCATCCCGCCTGTTGAAAAAGAGACGCAGGACGTAAAGAGTAAAACGTAAAACGTAATCTACGTTTTGTGGAGAGCTACTCATGCTATTTCACGCCAACTTTGCCTCGCGCCGCTCGCCCGTGATGGGACGCGGCGGCATGGTGGCAACCTCCCAGCCGCTGGCCGTGGCCGCCGGATTGGAAATCCTTGCCAGAGGCGGCAACGCCGCCGACGCAGCCGTGGCGACGGCCGCAGCGCTCAATGTCACCGAGCCGACCTCGACCGGCATCGGCGGGGATTGTTTCGCCTTGTTTTACGACGCCAAAACACGGCAAATCACCGCCCTCAACGGCTCCGGCCGCGCCCCGTCCGCGCTGACGCTGGAACGGTTGCGAAAAGAAGGGATGACGGAAATCCCGCCCTATCATCCCTATACCATCACCGTCCCCGGGGCGTGCGCGGGCTGGTGCGACCTGATCGAGCGGCATGGCAGATTGCCAATGGCTGATATTCTTGCCCCGGCCATCCGGCTGGCCGAAGAGGGTTTTCCGGTTGCGCCGATCACATCCTATTTCTGGCAGCGCGGCGCAGAACGGCAATTGAAAGAGGCGTTCAACGGTCTTGAAATGACGATTGACGGGCGCGGGCCAAAAGCCGGCGAAATATTTCGCAATCCGGGACTGGCGCGCACTTTCAAGAAAGTGGCCGAAGGCGGCAAGCCGGCCTTCTACGAGGCTGAAATCGGCGAAGCGATTGCGGCCACAATTCAAAAAGCCAGCGGTTGCATGACAATTGAAGATTTGGCCGCGCATACGTCAACGTGGGATACGCCCATCAGCGCCACGTATGGCGGTCTGCGTTTGTGGGAATGTCCACCCAACGGGCAGGGACTCGCGGCGCTGATTGCCCTGAATATTCTCGAAGGCTTCGACCTGCCCGCCGACCCGCTCTCGGCCGACCGGCTGCATCTCGCAATCGAGGCCCTGCGCCTGGCTTTTGCGGATACGCGCTGGTACGTCTCCGACCCTGGATTCCGAAATCTCCAGACTTCGAAGCCACGAAATCAGGAGATTTCGGAGTCCCTTTATCACGCCCTGCTCTCAAAGGGTTACGCCGCCGAACGGCGCAAGTTGATAGACCCCCAAAAAGCCACGCTCGACCAGCAACGTGGCACACCGGTGGCTGCCTCGGATACAGTTTACTTGACCGTCGTGGACAAATTTGGCAACGCCTGCTCGTTCATCAACAGCAATTACATGGGCTTTGGGACAGGCATCCTCCCATCCGGCTGGGGCTTCACGCTGCAAAACCGCGGCCATAACTTCAGCCTCGACCCGGCGCATCCGAATGCGCTCGCACCTGGCAAACGCCCGTATCATACGATTATCCCGGCGTTAGTTACTAGAGAACAGAGAGTAGAGAATAGTCAGGGCCAACTAATCTCTACTCACCAATCTCTATTCTCTGCCTTTGGCGTGATGGGCGGCTTCATGCAGCCGCAAGGACATTTGCAGATTTTTCTCTCGCTGGCCGAGGGCCGCGACCCGCAATCCGCGCTGGATTTACCGCGCTTCTGCATCACGGATGGGACTTCCGGAGGCGGGGTTGCGCTCGAGGCAGGCATACCAGCGGAGACAGTGGCCGATTTAACGCGGCGCGGGCACCAGGTCCAGGAAGTGACGGGCTGGGAACGAGTGCTCTTCGGGCGCGGGCAAATCATCCTGCGCGATCCGGAGAGCGGTGTCCTGACCGGCGGCTCCGATCCGCGCGCAGATGGCTGTGCAATGACTCTGGCTTGAGGATAGATGGTTGAATTTGTTTCAAAACCCGCTTGCATCTGTCATTTTCTCGTGCTATAATGCACTCAACTCAAACGCGCTTGCATCATCCACTCATTTGGATGACAAGTTTATTGCCTGTGAAAAATACCCAATCTTCTAAAATGAAATAGTTGTTTACAAGCCCAGCAGTGGGGGCTCTTGTTTTCGTTCGCATTCCTCCAATTCCAGAAACAGATTCCATCGAGAAAGCAACATGAACATACTTGAACTTGAATCCAAACCCCTGGCCGAACTCCGTGCTATGGCTAAAGACTTTAATGTGCCGAATGCCAATCGCTTGAAGAAAGAAGCGTTAATTCTGCGCATTCGCCAGATAGAGGCAGAGAAAGAAGGCCTTGAAGTGCGCGGAGGCATCCTCGAGATCATGAGTGAGGGGATCGGCTTCCTGCGCTCGGCGCGCTATCAGGTTGGCGAGGACGATGTCTACGTCTCGCAGGCGCAATTACGCCGCTACGAAATGCGCTCCGGCGACCTGGTGATCGGCCACGTCCGCCCGCCGCGCGAATCCGAACGCCATTATGGCCTGCTCAAGGTGGAGACGGTCAACGGCGTGGACCCCGAGGAAGCCCGCCGGCGCCCGAGGTTCGAAGACCTGACACCGATCTTCCCGGAAATACGCTTTGACCTCGAAACCAGGGGGGATATATTATCCACGCGCTTGATCAACTTGATCGCCCCCATCGGACGCGGACAACGCGGCTTGATCGTCTCGCCGCCCAAAGCGGGCAAGACGACCATATTGAAAGAGATTGCGAATTCGATTTCCACCAAATATCCCGATGTACACTTGATAGTCGCCTTGATCGGCGAGCGTCCCGAAGAAGTGACCGATATGGATCGCTCGGTGGATGCCGAGGTGATTGCCTCGACTTTCGACGAGCCGGTGACTTCCCATGTCCGCACAGCGGAAATCGCCCTCGACCGCGCCAAACGCCTGGTCGAGATTGGCCGTCACGTGGTCATCTTGATAGACTCCATCACCCGCCTGGCGCGCGCCTATAACCTGGTGGTCAACCCGTCCGGGCGCACGCTTTCGGGTGGTATGGACCCCTCGGCGCTCTATCCGCCCAAACATTTTTTCGGGGCAGCGCGCAACATCGAAGAGGGCGGCTCATTGACCATCATCGCCACCTGCATGGTGGATACGGGTTCCCGCCTCGACGACGTGGTCTACGAGGAGTTCAAAGGCACCGGCAACATGGAGCTTTTGCTCTCGCGCAAGCTGCAAGAACGGCGCATTTTCCCGGCTATAGATATCGAACGCTCGTCAACCCGCCGCGAGGAATTGCTGCTTGGCCCGGATATCATCCAGCGTGTGTGGCTTATGCGGCGCATGTATATTCAGATGGTCTCAACGCCGCCGCAGGGCGCTGGCATGGATACCGCCGTGGCGACAGAAGCCATCCTTCAGCGCTTATCCAGGTCGAAGAACAATCAGGAATTCATGGAAAATCTGACCGAATCGCTATGAACCCGGCTGGCCGAGTAGGTGCTGCGCATAAAAATATCCAATCATCCCGCCTGTTCAGTGTTATTAGTTGGGCCGCGACGGGGCTGATCGTCATCTCGCTGTTGGGTTTTACATTCTGGAGCATCCAGCCTCCAGAAATTCCAGCCCCGCTGGAAGCAACCCCAACTGCCGTCAGGCCTTCGGCACAGGGGCTTACTGCCGACCGAGTAGGTGCTGCGCAAGGCCTATCGGCACTACCTTCAAGTATCCCTTCTGCTTCCACCGATAGTCCTTCGGCAATTAGAGGCATTACTCGTCTGGCCTCCTTGAAGACCAATATCCCCGAGCAGCCGCGCTATCAACCCGAAGAATATAAGGTCAGACGTGGCGACTCGGTCTTTGGCATTGCCAGGCAATTCAGCATAGAACCAGAGACATTGCTCTGGGCGAATTACGACATCCTTCAAGACAGCCCGGATAGTATCCGTGTCGGTCAGGTTCTAAAGATCCCTCCGGTGGATGGCGTCTTTTACCAATGGCAGGCAGGCGACACAATCGAATCCGTTGCCAGTAAATTCAAAGCCACCCCGGATGACATTCTGGATTGGCCCGGTAATGATCTTGACTTGACGAATCCTGACATCAAAACAGGTGCTGACGTGATGATACCGGGTGGACGTCGTGAGTTTGTCCAGTGGATCATATCGACCGTGGCGCGCGGTCGTTCCGGCACAGCCGGTGTAGGCGGGAGTGCGTGCGGCGACGGGCCGGTGGGCAGCAGCGCATTTGTCTGGCCGGCGAGCAACCGTTATCTATCCGGCAATGATTACTGGTCTGGACATTTAGGTATTGACATCGCGGCTGGCGAGGGCGCTGGGGTTATGGCTGCCGACAGCGGTGTGGTGACAATGGCTCAAAACGGCTGGAACTACGGTTACGGCAACGTGATCATGATAGATCACGGCACTGGCTATTTCACACTGTATGCTCACCTCAGCCAAATAAATGTTGTCCCATGTCAGGGTGTCTACGCGGGAAATTTGATCGGTCTGTCCGGAAACACGGGCAACTCGTCTGGCGCGCACCTGCATTTTGAAGTGCGCCGGAACGGTGAGTTTGTCAACCCATGGTACGTGCTGCCGTAAGCCGTGAACCACTTAACCGAACAAGGCCTGCGAAAGACCCTTTCTGATCTGCCTCTGGGTGGAATCCGTTTTCTTGAGCAGACCGGCTCGACCAATGACATGGCCCTGGCCTGGGCCTCTGAAGGCGCGCCGGACCTGTCGCTGGTCGTGGCGGAAGAACAAACTGCCGGCCGCGGACGCTTTGGGCGTAAGTGGGTCACAGCACCTGGAACTGCCCTGGCTTTCAGCCTGATACTCCGCCCCCGGCTTGTGGAGCGGGATGTCATCCCGCTCTACTCGGCCCTGGGTGCGTTGGCAATCGCAACTACGCTGGAAGAAAAGTACGGACTAAAAGCGGAAATCAAATGGCCGAATGATGTCCTGCTGGCACGGCAGAAGGTATGTGGGATACTGGCTGAGGCTGTCTGGCTGGAAAATCGGGCCGAGAGTGTGGTCTTGGGGATCGGGCTGAATGTGCGTGCTGAAGCCATCCCTTCGGCAGAATCCTTTAGTTTCCCGGCCATCAGCCTGGAAACAGCGACCGGTCAAGGTGTTGACCGGATAAAGCTGCTTCACGCTATTATCACGGCGCTGATCGCCTGGCGCCCGCGAGTGGGATGCGGGGAATTCATCAGCGCCTGGGAAGATCGTCTGGCCTTCCGTGGAGAGTGGGTCCACGTTTGGGCGGAAGACCAGCGACAACGAGTGCCGTCTCGCACCGGCGTGCCGCCGTTGTTCGCGGCACGAACGGTGCTACGCTCGGTTCGCGCCGGACAGGTCGAGGGTCTGGATCGTGACGGGAGTCTGCGGCTGCGTCCACTGGAAGGAGAGGCCTTTACGGTGCGCTTTGGGGAAGTCCACCTGCGCCCGGTTTGAGGTGTGTATTGGCGGGATTGAATCCCGCCCTACGAAATCAGACGTATAAAATTACCGCTCAACATTTGCCTTGTTCGCGCAAATTTTTTGCAGATGTCACTGCGAGGCGCTCTTTGCCGAAGCAGTCTCCTGATATGCGGGGAGATTGCTTCGTCGCAAAATACGCTTCTCGCAATGACACGCCCGTTTGGTTGTGGCTGGATGCCGCGCTATGATATACTTTTGTTGCCGATTAGGCCTTCGGCAGTAGCGTTATTTGGAAATTGAGTGAGGTGTGCAATGCTAGATAATTTACGCGACCAAGCCTCCTCGTCGCAATATTATGAAGAGGCGGCTGTTCCCGCTCATAGAGAGGAAATGCATGCCCCCAAGTCTTCTTTAGACCGCATCCTGGGCGTGAATGCCCAGCAACGCTTCGTCCTGGCATTGATGCTTTCATTTGTGGTTTGTCTGCTGGGGGTGATGTTTCTCTTGGTGATGGGGAAAATCATCCCGCCGTTTCTGTATTAGAACCTCCACCTCCTTTATGGTAGCCAGTAGGCTACCATTATGTTAGCCTACTGGCTACCATTATTTCACCAGCGGCAGCTCGAACTGCCCAT
>JBDRTP010000223.1:0-6683 GCA_043823965.1 Chloroflexota bacterium | reverse complement strand
CTCTCCTGGCGTTGACCTTGACTGGCGCACCTGGCTGGTGGGGGTGGAGTATGTGAAGGGTCAACCTTATCTGTTTTCCTTGATCCACTTCCAGTGGGAGCCGTAAACCTTACTGATTGCAGCCCTTCCACGTTGACAAATTCCTTTTATTGCATATAATTGTTATTGATAGAAATCGCAATAAGGAAATCGAAATGACCTGTACCACGCATCGCACCCAGGAATTGCGCGCCCGCGGCTTCCGCATGACGCCGCAGCGCCGCACCATTCTACAAATCCTGCACGATTCCGGCGAGCATTTGTCGCCCTCCGAAGTCTACGAACGTTCCCGGCAGTCTGTCCCCGGTTTGACCGAGGCCACCGTTTATCGCACGTTGGAATTTCTGGCCGAGAACGACATGGCCCTGTCGGCGCACATCGGCAGCGGACATCTGGTGTATGAAATTTCCGGCCACGACCACCACCATCTCTTTTGCCGCGCTTGCGGCCGGGAGGTGCAAATTGAGCATGTCCGCTTACAAGAACTTTATGCGCAGTTGGAGGCCGAGACCGGCTTCCGCTTGACCACCAGCCACCTGACTTTTTTTGGGCTTTGCCCGGATTGCAAAATCAAACTTCCGCGGAGGAACTAAAATGCACTACGCCCCTGCTCCCATGCACATTCCCGACGGCTTTTTGAGCGTGCTGGTTTCCATCATTTGTTGGGCCATCACGGTTGGGATTCTTGCGCTTGCCGTTTCACGCGCCAACAAAACCTTCAGCGAGCGCCAGATTCCGCTGATGGGCGTGATGGCCGCCTTCATCTTCGCCGCACAGATGATCAACTTCCCGGTGGCGGGCGGGACTTCCGGTCACCTGCTCGGTGGCGCGCTGGCGGCCATTTTGCTGGGGCCTTGGGCCGGGATGCTGGTGATGACGGCCGTCATTGGTGTGCAGGGATTGCTCTTTCAGGATGGCGGCCTGCTGGCGATGGGCGCCAACCTCCTGAACATGGGCCTGCTGGCCGTTACCGTGGCTTATGGCCTGTACCGCACCGTTCTTAACCGCTCGCGCGGCCTAAAATTGTTCGTGGCGGGCATCGCTGCCTGGCTCTCGGTGATGACCGGCGCGCTGGCCACCGCGCTGCAAATCTGGCTCTCTGGCAACGCCAAACTTGAAATCATCCTCCCGGCCATGCTCGGAATCCATGCGCTGATTGGCTTCGGCGAGGCGCTGATTACTATCGCCGCGCTATCGTTCATCTTCAAGGTGCGGCCCGACCTGGCGGAGGAAAAAGAGACAGCCAAAGGCGGGCGCGGCTGGGTTGTGGCCGGTCTACTGATTGCCCTGGCGGTGACCGTCCTTTCTCCACTCGCCTCCGCCAATCCCGATGGGCTGGAGCGCGTTGCCATCAAGATGGGCTTTGAGCATCTCGGCCAGGCCGCGCCGTATCAAGTCATTCCCGATTACACGCTGCCGTTCCTGGGCGCGACGTCGCTTTCGACCATTCTGGCCGGCGCGCTGGGCGTGCTGGTCGTGGCCGGTTTGTTCTTCCTGGCCGCGCGCCTTCTCCATAAAAGAGAAAGTAACCGCAGAGCTCGCAGAGAACGCTGAGAAATAATAGAATCTCTGCGAACTCCGCGCTCTCTGCGGTGAAATTATAACCATGCACGATAACGTCTTCGACCGTTACAGCCCCGGCAACAGCCTCTTGCACCGCCTTGACCCGCGCCTCAAGGTGCTGGTCACTGTTTCATTTATCCTGTCAAACCTGCTCCTGCCAGACGCCGCCTGGCTGGCCTTTGTTCTTTCGTGGCTGGTCATTCTCGCCAGCAGCCAGGTGGCCGGGCTTGGCTTCGGCTACACAATCCGCCGCTCGCTGGTGGCTCTGCCCTTCGCCCTCGCCGCGTTGACCGCGGTTTTTTCCGTGCCGGGCAACGCTCTGGCAGAGTGGACGCTTGGTTCCACGCGGCTGACTTTAACCGACGCCGGGCTGCTGCGTTTCATCAGCATCATGCTGCGTGCCTGGCTTTCGGTGCAGGGCGCGATTTTATTGGTGGCGACAACCCGCTTTCCAGATCTAATTCATGCCCTCGAACATTTGCGCTTGCCGAAGTTGTTGGTCACCATCATCGCCTTCCTCTACCGCTACCTTTTCGTTCTGACCGACGAAGTTATGCGCCTTCTGCGGGCGCGGACGGCGCGCTCGGCGGCCATCCCCGGCCAGCAAAGCGGCGGGAGACTGCTCTGGCGCGCAAAAGTTTCCGGGAATATGGTCGGGCAGTTGTTTTTGCGCAGTTACGAGCGCAGCGACCGCATCTACAACGCCATGCTGGCGCGTGGCTACGCCGGGCAGATGCGCACCCTCAATCCGCATCTGATGACGCGGCGCGATTGGCTGTTTGCCGCGCTGGCGGCGGCCGGGATGGTTTTACTGCAAATTATTGGGCGCTTGTAGAGCGGATTGGTCGCGAAGCATCCCCGAAGGGGGCAATCCGCCCCACGCCCCACTGAGGTTTTATGCCAATTGTTCACGAAACCAAACCTGTCATACCTCCCACCGGCTGTGACGGTGATGCGCTTCACATTGAAAATCTCTGTTTCTCCTATCCCGACGGCCACGCGGCTCTGCGGAATATTTCCCTGAATCTCTGCTCGGGCGAGAAAGTGGCCCTGGTTGGGCCGAATGGGGCGGGTAAATCCACGCTTATGCTGCATTTGAACGGCATTCTCAGCGGTAATGGAAAAATCACTGTCAGCGGGCTGGCGATGGATAAAAAATATCTGCCGGTCATTCGGGCGATGGTCGGGCTGGTCTTTCAGAACCCCGATGACCAGTTGTTCTCACCGACCGTCTTTGAAGACGTGGCCTTCGGGCCGCTGCACATGGGATTGCCCGAGGCGGAGGTAAAAGCGCGGGTAACGGCGGCCCTGACCCAGGTCCGGATGGAAGCGTATGCAGACCGACTCTCGCATCACCTGTCAGTTGGCGAAAAGAAGCGCATTGCCATCGCCTCAGTCTTGTCCATGAATCCGCAAATCTTAGTATTAGACGAACCTTCGGCTGGCCTCGATCCGCGCGCCCGGCGCGGATTGATTAACCTGCTGAGGGAGTTGCCGGTCACGATGCTGGTCGCCAGCCATGATCTACGCATGGTGCGCGAGCTCTTCCCGCGCATGGTGGTAATGGATGAGGGGAAAATCGTAGCCGACGGCCCGACGGGGGAGTTGATGAAAGACGAGAAATTGCTGGAAGCACACGGGCTGGAGAAGCCGTAAGAGAACTTGGTATAATCTGACGTAATCAGGAGAAACCCTATGGAGATGTTCGTTTTTACCGGGATTATTTGGAAAGACGGCGAGGACTACTCAGCCCTCTGTCCAGAATTGGACATTGCCAGCCAGGGAAACTCGCCTGCCGAGGCCAAGAAAATGTTACTTGAAGCTGCCACTCTCCATCTGGAGGGGGCTGTCGAAGATGGCCTTCCTTACCTGCGGCCTGTGTCTCCAGAAGACGATCCCCGCAATATCTCCCCGAAGAAATTACTGGATGTCTTCCGTTTCAAAGTTGACGTAGCCATTCACGCCTATGCCTAAATTACCGGTTCTCAAGCCGCGCCAGGTGCTTACGGCGCTTGAAAAAGCCGGTTTTAGGCAAGTGCGCCAGCGTGGCAGTCATGTTCAACTGAAGCGAGGTAACCTGCTGGTCACCGTCCCTGTTCACCCTGGCGACCTGAATCCTGCTGTATTACGTTCCATCTTGCGCCAGGCGCAGATGACAGCGGATGAATTCCTCATCCTTTTGTAAAAAACAGCGAGTCAAAAGCGAGTTCTTCAAGCGGAGTGTGGATTTGGGTCTGCACTCCGCTTTGTAGCAATATACGGATAGTAAGTCACAAGTGTAGCCGACGGCCCGACGGGGGAATTTACGATCTCGTCGCCTAAATGAATACCACCTTGCCTTAGCCGATCAACCCAAGGCCCGATGGCTGGTATAAGCCCCCGTTCCTTAGCTTTCAGCAAGACACCCAGCACGCCGGTTAGTGTCAATCCCAGACGTTTAGCATGGCGACGCGCCAGCCTCTCATCAATGATGACCAGGTCGGCGTCCATTTCCTGAGCCAAAGCAAGAACTTCTGCTTCTCCACGATCCAAATCTGAAAGTAAATCGGCTCGTCGTGGATCACTCAACGAGGCAGTTCGAATGTAGGATGACTGTTCGAGGGGCTTCAGGCATTTGCCATGTCCTCGGCTAATTCTCCTGGCTCCAGCCCTATGGGTGATAATCCGAAGCGGCCCAATGCGAAGATAAACGCAACACCGCGAATCATGAGACCTCACAGGTCTCTGAGACCTGTGAGGTCTGGAATGTCGAAGCCGGCTGAACATCTTTCAGTTTACACCCCCGCGGCTTTCCGCAGCACCTCAGCCTTATCCGTCTTCTCCCAAGGCAGATCGAGGTCGTCGCGGCCGAAGTGGCCGTAGGCGGCGGTCTGCTTGTAGATCGGGCGGCGCAGGTTCAGGTCGCGGATGATGGCGCCTGGGCGCAGATCAAAGTGCTGGAGAATCAGTTCGGCGATCTTGTCATCGCCATTCAAGCCGGTGCCGAAGGTCTCCACGTTGACGCTCAGCGGGTGCGCCACGCCGATGGCGTAGGCCACCTGGATCTCGCAGCGCTCGGCCAGCCCGGCGGCGACCACATTCTTGGCCGCCCAGCGGGCCGCATACGCCGCGGAGCGATCCACCTTCGTGGGGTCCTTACCGGAGAAGCAGCCGCCGCCGTGACGACCCATACCACCGTATGTGTCCACGATGATCTTGCGCCCGGTCACGCCGGCATCGCCCTGCGGCCCGCCGATGACGAAGCGCCCGGTCGGGTTGACGTAATATTTCGTCTCATTGTCTAGCATGCCATCCGGTATGCTCGGCAGGATGATGTGTTCAATGACCTGTTCACGGATGTCGGCCTGGGACATTTCTGGCGCGTGCTGGGTGCTGACCAGCACGGTGTCAATCCGTTTCGGCTTGCCGTAAGCGTACTCGACCGTGACCTGGCTCTTGCCATCCGGTCGCAGCCAGGGCAGGCTGCCGTCCTTGCGCAGCTCGGCCAGGCGGCGGGCCAGTTTGTGGGCCAGGTAGATGGGCATTGGCATCAGTTGTGGGGTTTCATTGCAGGCGTAGCCGAACATCATGCCCTGGTCGCCGGCGCCGATGGCGTCAATCTCTTTGTCGGTTACGACGCCGGATTTGGCCTCCAGGGATTTGCTCACGCCCATGTCAATGTCGCCAGATTGCCTGGTGATGGCGACCAGCACGCCGCAGGCGTTGCCGTCGAAGCCTTTTTTGCTGTCGTCGTAGCCGATCTCGAGGACGGTCTTGCGCACCAGGTCATCGAAGTTGATCTGGGCCTTGGTGGTAATCTCGCCCAGCAGCATCACGTAACCAGTCTTGGTCGCCGTCTCGCAGGCCACGCGCGACAGCGGGTCCTGCTCGAGGCAGGCGTCCAGCACGGCATCGCTGATCTGGTCGCAGAGCTTGTCGGGGTGGCCCTCCGTGACCGATTCGGAGGTGAACAACAGCTTGGGCGAAGTCATGAAGGTAGTGCTCATAGTTTTTGGGTCTCCTCTAAAATGAAATTGCCCCTTCAGAACATCGTGAAAGGGCAATTGCGCAGAGGCACGGCTGCCCTCTCATCTTCCAGAATGTTGGATAACCGCCAGGGTTATCCCTACTGCCGGAATTGGCACCTTTGTTTAGTTAGTTTTTTAGTTGCTACGTTGGTAGTTGTGTAGTCGTTGAACTACCAAACTACTCAACTACCTAACTATCCAACTAAACATGGTTGCCGAGGCTTCACAGGGCCGGTCCCTCCGCCTCTCTGGATAAGAGTTGCCGATTGGGGCTATTGAATTGTGGCGGGATAATACCACAAGTTAGAAAGAGCGTCAAATCAAATAACTTGGGGACTAGTGCTTGATTTTTGGTACAATCACCCTACTATGCCCTCCGATACCCAAGTCATTTACTCGATGGTGCGCGTCGGGCGCATCCATCCCCCCAACAAGCAGGTCCTGCGCGACATCTCGCTCGGCTTCTACTACGGCGCCAAGATCGGCGTGCTCGGCCTGAACGGCGCGGGCAAGTCCACGCTGCTGCGCATCATGGCCGGCGTGGATCAGGATTACGTCGGCGAGATCGCCATGAGCAAGGGCTACAGCGTTGGCATGCTCGAGCAGGAGCCGAAACTCGATGAAAGCAAGACCGTCATCCAGGTCGTGCGTGAAGCGCTGCAACCCATCGTGGATATGCTCGCCCGCTACGACGAAGTCAACGCCAGGTTTGCCGAGCCGGATGCGGATTTTGACGCCCTGATCGCCGAGCAAGCCAAATTACAGGAGAAACTCGACCACGTTGACGCCTGGAACATCGACTCGCGGCTGGAACTGGCGCTGGACGCGCTGCGCTGTCCCCCGGCGGATATGCCCATCAAGGTGTTATCTGGCGGAGAACGCCGCCGCGTCGCTCTGACCCGGCTCCTGCTGACCGAACCCGACATTCTCCTGCTCGACGAGCCCACCAACCACCTCGACGCCGAGTCCGTTGCCTGGCTGGAGCATCACTTACGCGACTACAAGGGGACGGTCATCGCCGTCACCCACGACCGCTACTTTCTCGATAACGTCGCCGGCTGGATCCTCGAACTC
>JBDRTP010000222.1:0-5925 GCA_043823965.1 Chloroflexota bacterium | reverse complement strand
GCCTTCGTCTTCGGCATGGGTGAATTTGACATCCCTTTCGGTCACGACGCCGTCCGGCGCGAAGCGCGCCAGCACTTCAGCCACAGCCTCGGCCAGTTCGCCGTTGACGATGAGGGAGACTTCGAGCCAGTTCATGTCAGTAATCAGTCATCAGTAACCAGTTATCAGTTACTTGCCTTTCGCTTTATCTTTCTTTCGTTCTTCCATAAGTACTTCAAGAGCGCCGCTGTTTTTCAACGAGCCTCGCAGCTTTTCAAGACGCCCCAAGAATGCAAAGTCATCGCAAATGACAGCCTCAGCATTTCTCTCAAAACCATCAAGAGCCCGCCTTCTATCCAGTTCATTCATATTCAGGCTGTCGATCTCATTGCGCGAAAAATAACCAAACTCGGTCGACTCGTCACTCGACTGCAATTCGCCGTCAATAATATCTGCCTCAAAGTGCAAAACAACCAATTGCCACTTATTTCCGTCAGGATACTCCAGCAAGAGATTCGGTGATGTATAAACGCCAACAAGATGTTTTACACGCACTCTAAGTCCCGTCTCTTCCAAAACCTCGCGTTGACATGCTTCAGAAAAACTTTCCCCTGCCTCCATGTATCCGCCTGGCACTGCCCATTTCCCATTATCGGCGCGTCGAATGAACAAAACTTTCTTACCTGTTTTATCGAATACGGACGCGGAACATCCAACGCCCAATCTTCCATTCTTTCCAATTCGTTCACCAATCAATACGGTTGCCATGCAACGATTATAAAGCAAAGAATAAACCATCAGTTTACTTCGTGTGAAATATCCGCCACTCTTCGGATTAAAACCTTCTCCGCGAACAGCATTGGCGGCAAATCATCGACATCGAAATACTTCATCTCGGATATTTCCAGACTTTCTTTGAACTCCCCAGCAATAATTTTACACAGATAGATCAAACTGACGTGATGGTCATATTTGGAACTGTCAGCCAGTAATAATTTTTGGACCCGAATCTGCATGCCCGTCTCTTCAAGGATCTCACGGACGACTGCCTTCTCGGGTTGTTCGCCATATTCCAGATTTCCCGCGGGGATACCCCACTCGAACTTTCGATAGGTATGCTTGAAAAGCAGAACTCGTCCCTGCTCATCAAAGATCATTGCCGCGACCGCCACACGGAATTTTGATCGTACTATTCGCGCGGCGAGAATGTGCACCCAGAGCGGAAACTTTCGCCAGAGACGAAGCAAAAGTGGCATCATGACAATTTACACATCATAATCATCGTAAACGATGGTTTCAGTTTTTCCCATAAATCCATCGAGTACCCGCATTCGATCCATACCGTGCATATCGAGGCTGTCAATTTCAGCAAACGAGAAAAAGCCAAACGCAGTGGCTTCCTGATTGATGGTCAAATCCCCATCCACGATCTCGGCTTCAAAATGTAAATTAACAGGTTGCCATTTGTTTCCGTCAGGATAAGTTAGCAATCGATGGGGAGAGGTATAAACACTCAGCAATCTTTTGACCTTTATCTTCAGCCCCGTTTCTTCAAAAACCTCTCGTTCGCAAGCTTCGGATAAACTTTCTCCTGCCATCATCGCCCCACCAGGGACAGCCCATTTTCCATCATCTGCTCTTTGAACAAGCAAAACCTTTTCTCGTTTGGAATCAAAGACAAATGCTGAACATCCAATGCCCAGACGCCCCTCTTTCCCGATTCTATTTCCTGCCACAACTTTTACCATGAAGACATTATAAAACAAAGCGAGCGGACTTTCCGCCCGCCCACTGAATACTGATAACTGAAAACTGATTACTGGTAACTATCCCCCCAGCGCTTCGTTCAACCAATCCAAAAACCCCTTCTCCTTCGGTTTGACCATCGTTCCCAATGTCGCGGCCAATTTCTCGAACAACTCGCGCTGCTCTTTCGTCAATTTGATCGGGATTTCAACATTGACGATCACAAACTGGTTACCGCGTCCATTTTTACGCAAATACGGCACGCCCTTGCCTTTTATCGTGAAAACCTTGCCCGGCTGGGTGCCGGCAGGGATGTTCAACTTGTCTGCCCCATCTACGGTCGGGACTTCGATTTGAGCGCCCAGCACAGCCTGTGCCACGTTGATATCCAAATTCAAGAGAATATCGTTCTCGCGCCGCTTGAAGAACTTGTGCGGCCGCACAGAGACAACCAGATACAGGTTGCCTTGCGGCCCGCCATATACCCCCGGCTCGCCCTCACCGGCCAGACGGATCTGAGTGCCTGAATCCACGCCCGCCGGGATGGGGACAATCTTCTTGCGCGTTTTGCGCTCCAACCCGCCGCCGCGACAGGCATGGCAAGGCGAGGTGATCACTTCGCCGCGCCCGTTGCAGGTTGGGCAAGCGGAGGATTGCATCATCGAGCCGAAGATGGTCTGGCGCACCTGGCGAACTTCACCCCGGCCGCCGCAGGTGGCGCAGCGCTGCGGGCTGCTACCCGGCTCCGCGCCGGATCCCCGACAGGTGCTGCATACCTCGTTGCGAGTGATTTCGACTTCCTTTTCGACGCCGAAGACAGCTTCCTCGAAGGTCAAGGCAACCTGGTATTGCAGGTCGCGCCCACGCCTCGGCCGCCGTGAGCGGCCGCCGCCGCCCAATCCAAAGCCAAACCCGCCGAACAGTTCCTCGAAGATGTCGCCGAAGTCCATGGTAGCGAAGTCGGGCATGCCGTTCATCTCGCCCAGGCCAGCGCGGCCAAACTGGTCGTAGCGGGCGCGCTTCTGCGGGTCAGAGAGCACACCGTAGGCCTCGTTGATTTCCTTGAACTTCTCCTCGGCGTCCGCTTCCTTGCTCACGTCCGGGTGATACTGGCGCGCCAACTTGCGGAAGGCGGCTTTGATTTCGTCAACGGAAGCGCTGCGAGGGATGCCGAGGATGTCGTAGTAATCGCGGTTGGTCATTTTGTCACTTGGTCAAATGGTCGCATGGTCTCATTGGTCGGACAACCAGACCATCAGACCACTGGACTATCAGACTATTCCTTTACTTCACTTCACCGTCAACCACGTCGCCTGCGTCGGGTTGTTTCGGTTCAGAATCGGATGATGCGGGTTGTGTACCCCCGCCGTTCGGGGGTGTACCAGCCTCACCGGGCTGCTGATAGACCGACGCGCCGATCTTCTGGATGGACTGTCCAAGCGCCTCGACCGCCTTGCGGATGGACTCCACCTCCTCTCCATCCTTCACTTGCCGGACCTCGGAAATGCCCTGCTCAACCTGGGCCTTGACCTCCGCCGGGACCTTCTCTCCGAACTCCTTCAACGCCTTCTCAGCCGCGTAGATGGTGTTATCGGCAGTGTTGCGTGCTTCGATCAAGTCGCGGCGCTTGCGGTCTTCCTCTGCATGAACCTCGGCCTCTTTGCGCATGCGCTCGACTTCATCCTTCGCCAAACCGGACGAGGCCGTAATGGTAATGTGCTGGCTGCGACCGGAGGCCTTATCTTGCGCGGTGACTTTCAGGATGCCATTGGCGTCAATATCGAATGTCACTTCAATTTGCGGAATGCCGCGCGGGGCGGGCGGGATGCCATCCAGGATGAACTTGCCCAGCGACTTGTTATCCACCGCCATCGGGCGTTCGCCCTGCAGGACGTGGATCTCGACCTGCGTCTGGCTATCGCTGGCGGTCGAGAAGATCTGGCTCCTACGCATCGGGATGGTCGTATTGCGCTCGATGAGCGCAGTCGCCACACTGCCCAGGGTCTCGATCGAGAGCGTGAGCGGCGTCACGTCCAACAGGAGGATGTCTTTGACTTCCCCGCCCAGCACGCCCGCCTGGATCGCCGCTCCGATGGCGACGACTTCATCCGGGTTGACACCCTTGTGCGGCTCCTTGGCGAACATGCGCCGCACCGCCTCTTGCACGGCGGGCATGCGCGTCATACCGCCGACCATGACCACCTCGTTCACCTCGCCCGGATTCAGACCCGTGTCCGCGAGCGCCTGGCGCACCGGTCCGAGCGTGCGTTCGACCAGGTCGCCGGTCAATTGCTCGATCTTGGCGCGCGTCAGGGTCATCACCAGATGTTTAGGACCGAAGGCGTCCGCCGTGATGTACGGCAGGTTGATTTCAGTCTGCATCATAGTGGATAGTTCTATTTTAGCTTTCTCGGCCGCCTCCTTCAGACGCTGGAGGGATTGCTTATCCTGGCGCAGGTCAATGCCGTTGTCCTTCTTGAATTCGTCAACCAGGTGATCTATGATGCGCTGATCGAAGTCGTCACCGCCCAAGAAGGTATCGCCGCTGGTCGAACGCACCTGAAAGACACCTTCACCGACATCCAGGATGGAGATGTCGAACGTGCCGCCGCCCAGGTCATAGACGGCGATGATCTCGTTCTTTTTCTTGTCCAGGCCATAGGCCAGCGAGGAGGCGGTCGGCTCGTTGATGATGCGCATCACTTCCAGGCCGGCGATCTTGCCGGCGTCTTTGGTGGCATTGCGCTGCGCATCGTTAAAGTAAGCCGGAACAGTGATCACTGCCTGTGTAACAGATTCACCCAGGTAAGCCTCAGCATCCGCTTTGATCTTTGCCAGGATCATGGCCGAGATCTCGGGCGGGGAATACTCTTTATCCCCCAGTATTACGCGCACGTCGCCATTGGAGGCCGGCATCGCCTTATATGGGATGCGCGGCAGGGTACGTTGTACTTCGGCATCCTCATATTTGCGTCCCATGAAACGTTTGATCGAAAAGACCGTATTTTCTGAATTAATAATTGCCTGGTTGCGCGCCACCCGTCCCACAAGCCGTTCGTGGTTTTTGTTGACTGCGACTACTGATGGTACCAGCCTTTCTCCTTCCGCGGATGGAATGACGACCGGCTCATTCCCCATCATCACCGCGCCGACCGAGTTGGTCGTGCCGAGGTCAATTCCGATAATTTTAGACATGATGACTCCTCATAGGGTTAAACGTCGAACGTCCAATGTCTGACGTTTGACGTTTAACATTTGACATTTGACGTTATTGTGCAACTCTTACCTGCGCCGGGCGGATGACCCGCTCACCAAGCATGTATCCATTTTGGACAACTGCAATAATCTGCCCGCTTTCGTGTTCGTTGCTCGCTTCCTGCGAAATGGCCTCGTGCAAGTTCGGGTCGAACATCTGACCCTCAGCCTGGATGCGTTTTACACCCTCGGCTTCCAGTATGGCCTGGAGCTTGCGATAGATCAACTCAATACCCTCTACCCAGGCCAGGTCAGCGGGACGGGAATGCAAGGCTCGCTCGAGGTCGTCCAGGATGGGCAGGTATCGTTTGAGGATGTTTCCGACCGCGTTCTGGTAGACCTCAGCCTGCTCGCGTTCGATGCGCCTCTTGTAGTTGGCGAAATCGGCCGCGGCGCGTTGCCAGCCATCTTTATATTCAGCGGCTTGCGCCTGGATTTCTTCAAGTTGCTTTTGCAGCGTTTCGAACTCTTCCAGCGAAACAGCCAGTACAGCTTGTGTGGGCGTTTTGCCTTCCTTTTCGTTCTCGGGTTCGATGGTTTGTCGCGTTTTCTTACTGCTCATTGTTCTGTGTCATCTCCAACCATAGTCTCAGATACCAGGCCGCTCAACAGGTCAGCCATAAAGCGGACGGTGGGAATGGTACGGGCGTAGGACATGCGCATCGGGCCGAAGACACCCAGCGCGCCGGTCGCCATCCCCGGGATACCGTAGCGGGCCAGAACGACGGAACACTGCCTGAGTTCTTCCCATTCACCTTCGCCGCCAATCAGGACTTGCACCCCGCCCACGTGACTGTTGACCATCGTGCGGGCCAGCAAATCCTGGAGCAGGGTGCGCTCCTCGAACAGTCGAATAGCGCGGCGGGCATCATCTGACTCGATGAATTCCGGCTCGGAAAGGACGTTGGTCAAGCCATCCAGATAAATCTCACCGGAGACGCGCTG
>JBDRTP010000221.1:0-11205 GCA_043823965.1 Chloroflexota bacterium | reverse complement strand
TGCTCAGGGTCCAGGGCGTGCGCACGCCGATAAACCAGTTGCGTTTGGCCTTTGCCATCATCACGCCCGCGTAGACAAAGAACAGTCCCAGCGCGGGGAGCATGGCTGCGCCCATGTCGAAACCGGTGTAGCCCAGATTCCAGGCCAGCGTCAGGCCGTAGATGTAGAGCAGGAGGACTGTGAACAACACGATGAACGTGTTGAAATATTCGCGGAAGGCGGCGATGTTGGCCTTGAGCGGGTCAATGGCTGGGATGGCGAGGAACAGCAGCAGCATCCCGGCCGCCATGACCGGCATCAGGAACAATCCCCAGAATTTGGACATGTAGCCGTCCACCTGACCGGCCGCGTTCCAGTGCGAGGCCATCTGCTCGGGCATACGCGGGGCGAGGAAAGCGCTGACGGCGGAAGCAATCACGATAAGTGCGATGACGATAATCAGAGTATTGCGAGTATTCATTTCATTTCTCCTATTTTGAGATTATCAATTTTGAAGGCAATTCGTTTCACATGAAACGTTATATTTCCTGTTTACGAAAAACCAACCAGGCGGCCAGCAGTGCCGCGAAAATCAATCCCACGCTGACCCAGAGTGCCGGCCAGGCGGCTTCTCCGCTGCCCAAGGTCATGGCTGCGCCCCAACCGAACAACCTGCCAGGGAAATAGTCGCTGATGCGGGGCAGCGAGCCGATGCCGCCAATCAGGATGAGCGCGGCAAAGGATAGTCCGGCAGCGGCTCCCTGTGTCCGCGCCAGTGTGCTGCACAACAAAGTAACCGCGATATAAACCAGAAAAACCAGCAGCATCAAGCTGTTGAGCGCCAGGAACGGTCCCCACGGCAGCGCCTCGAACAGCAGCAGCGTGTAGTACCAGCACCCCAGCGCAGCCAGTATCAGGCTGGCGGCGAAAGTCAGCGCTTGAGCCGTGAATTTCGCCAGTAAAAAAGTTCCACGTGAAACCGGACGCGTCAACATCAACGCCGCGGTGCCGCGCTCTTTCTCCTGGGCCACCATGCCCATCGTCATCAGCAAGGCCAGCAGGATGCCGAACTGGCTCATATTCTTGACGTATTGCATCACTGCATCCGCCAGCGTCGGCGCGGGGATGGCGGATGCCAGTTCGGGCGGCACGTTGGGGATGGTTTTCAAGATTTCAGGCGTGAACTTTGCCAGCAGCGGAGAACTCAAGCCAAAAGCAACCAGCACCGCCGCGACAATCAGAAATCTATAGGTGCGCCATTGTTCGAGCAATTCTTTGCGCAAGACGATGACGAAATTCATGACACACCTTCCTTCACCAGCTGCAGGAAAACATCCTCCAGCGCAGGCTTGACCTCCGCGTAGCGTGTCAGCGCCAGTTTGGCCTGCACCGCCGAAGCCAGCAATTCGCGGCGGGCAAAGGCCACATCCTTTACCGTGACCCGCGCCATCCCGCCCTCCAGACTGACCGCCGTCACCCAATCCGCCTGACGCAGTGAATCAGCCCAGCGGCGCAGTGATTCGCTTTCGATGGCCTCCAACTCGAACACCGGCGTTGCGTACTGCGCCAGCAGCGCCTCGCGCGGCGACTGGACGACCAGTTTACCATGATTGATGATTCCCACCACGTCACAGATACGCTCCACATCGGCCAGGATGTGCGTGGACATGAACACGGTACAACGGCCGCGCAGGCTGTCAATCAGTTCGAGTACTTCCTTGCGCCCGGCAGGATCCAAGGCGCTGACCGGCTCATCCAGGAGCAGCACGGACGGGCGGTGAATGAGCGCCGCGCCCAATCCCAGCCGCTGCCGCATACCGCGCGAGAATCCGCCGATGCGCCGTTTTCGGGTCTCATATAACCCAACCTGTTCAAGCAGTTCACGGATACGCGCCTTGCGCTCGGCAGCGGCAATGCCGTACAAGCGGCCAAGATAATCGAGGAATTCCAACGGCGTCATCCAGGGATAAAAGGCCGGTTCCTCAGGCAGATGACCAATGGTGCGGGATAAAGTACGTCCGTCGGCGGCGAGGTCAATTCCAGCAACCCTGGCCCGGCCCGCGGTCGGGCGCGCCAGGCCGGTCAGGATGCGAATGGCCGTCGTCTTACCGGCCCCGTTCGGGCCGAGGAAGCCAAAGACCACGCCCGGTTCGACAGTCAGGTCCAGTCCGTCGAGGGCGCGCACCGCGCCGTAGACTTTCGTCAGCGATTCGATCTGGATGGCAGTCATTCTTCAATCTCTTCTTCCCGGCCGGCCACGAAATACACGATCGGGCCGATGAAGTTGACGAGAACGATTACCACCGCCCAGAGCCATTTGGGGCCTTTCGTGCGCGGGCGGCGGATCAAATCCACGAGGGCGGCGACCAGCAGGGCAAGTTGGATGACCAGTACTGGAACCAGAAATGGAATGAATTCACGAATATTATCCATCATGTTCCTTGTTCTCCTTTCGAGTTACCAGCCTTGCAAGGATCTTCACCCATGCAAGACTGGTTGACTTCCACGTGAAACAATCTTTGGTGTATCGTTGCGAGGCCGCTTTATGGGCTATCTTTACTCACCACTGGCAGATACAGCAGACAGATCGGTTGCAGGTCGAAATCCACCTGCCGGTTGGCGCTGAGGTCAACCGGCTGTTGCCGGGGGCAGTAGTGATCGGCCTCAGCCTGCAGGGTGTACGCGCCGGCGAGGAGGGGGAGGGTATAGAACCCGCTGGCCGGATCGGTTTGGGCGGTGTGGGCCGCGTCGCCAACCACGCTGACCGTCGCCGATAGGGGATCGCCGCTGTAGGCATCGCGCACGTAACCGGTGACGGTGTAAGTGGGCGTGACTGCGAGGGTCAGGTCCAGGGTCGTAGTCTGGTTCTCGCCGATCGAGATGCCGGGGATGGTGGTGAGCATATAACCGGCGGCCTGGGCAGTGACGGTGTACGTGCCGGGGACGAGATCCAGCCCGTAAGAGCCGTCAGTGAGGGTGGCAGCCGACCAGTATTGGGTGGGGCTGAGGCTGGCGCGCACAGTCGCGCCGGAGATGGGGTTGCCAGTTGTGGCGTCGGAGACAACTCCTTCGAGATGGCCGGTAGGCGGCAGCAGGCAGCCCATGTGGGCGAAGGTACCCACCGAGGCTTTGACGAAGCTGGTGAAATAGGTGAGGTTCAAGGTGGAGAGCTTATCATTGATGGTGTGATAGTATGGCGTGAAATCGTCGTCGTCCTCAATCGCCAGGATAGCCGAATAGTCAAAATCCCAGAAAGAAGCATGGTCGCTGTATTGAATGTTATCCTGGAAAATCTGAGGGGTCAGGTTGATGTTGTAAGCGTCGATCACGTCCACAAACAGATTAGCGATGACACGGTCGCCTGCCCCGGCTGTGCCCGAGCGAGTATGCAGGTCAATATAGGGGTAGCTATCGGAGTCGTAGGCGATCATATCCAGATTCAGCACGCCCTCGATGTCGTCGCCGTTGTTGAAGGCGTCCTGGGCATAGTAATAGCTGCCATAAAGCCCTTGCTCCTCGCCGGTGACGAGCAGGTAGCGCAGCGTGCAGTCGAAATCGTACTGGCTGAGGATGTCGGCGGCGATGAGCACGCCGGTGGAACCGCTGGCGTTGTCGTCCGCGCCGGGGGCGAATGCGCCGGAGGGCATGTCGTCCAAGTGGGCGACGATGATAAAGATACGGTCAGGCTGCGACAGGCCAGCCTGTTCGGCGACCACGTTGCGCTTGCTGCCGTAATAGGGGGAGTTGTAATAGTCGTATTGCACGGGCAGCCCCAGCGCATCGAAGTGCTCGTAGACGAATTGGGTGGCTTTTTCGATAGGGACGGCCTGGTTGGTATGCCGGGTGTTGATGTCATACAGCTCGCCGCCAATCGTCACCGGCCATTCGCCGCTCAGTCCGCCGTTGTAGTCATGGACTGTGGTGGAGCTGACCTGGTTGATCATCTGCTCGATGATCGGGTCAGTGGTAATGGACGCGGGGAGAGCCGGGAATTTCTCCTGCGGCGGGAAGGGGATGGGGTTGAGGCGTTTGAGCTCGATCCCCAGGGCAGGCAGTTGTTCCGCTTCCTGCCAGGCAGCGCGGGCGATGGCCTGACGGCCGTCCACGTCCAGCAGAGTGACGATGTTGCTTGCCTGGGTGAACGTTTCGGGCTGGCGAGCAAACAGCAGGTAGTAGCTTGCTCCAGTGCTGTTGGCGTCGAGCACGCGCAGGGTCAGGCCCTGGCCGCGCAGCGCTTTTTGCCGGGCGGGATCGGCGAGTGCCAGCAGATACTCCTGGCCAGTGGAATCCCACAGGCGGGCGTAAACCGGCAGGGCAGTGGCCCTCACCAATGCCAGATCGTCTGCCCTGCGCACGTCAATGCGCACCAGCGCCTGCATGCCGCGATCTTCCGGCCGGGCGGCGGCGATCAGGATCAGGATGGTGATGACGATGAACGATGTGCGAGTAAACAAGGTGTTCTCCTGTTTCACGTGAAACAAATCGGGGTCAGGGCTCGCAACGACACATTTAGATTACTTCTTCTCTTTCGGCAGATTCTGCTGCGCCAGCGAGGCCATGCCGCTGATGCCGCCCAGGTTCATCGTGTCCACAGCGCTGGATGGCACGATGACCAGCGCGCCCTTCTCCTTCAGACCCTCGAAGAGCATGTTCATCGCCCGCAGGTGCAGGGCGGTGGGGTTGTCAATATAAGCCTTGGATGCCTCGGCAAACGAAGCCGCGATCTGCATCTCGGATTCGCCCAGGATGACGCGCGCCTGGCGTTCGCGTTCGGCCTGCGCCTGGCGGGACATGGCATCCTCCAGTTCCTGTGGGATGACAATATCGCGGATTTCGACCGACTGCACGGTGATGCCCCACGGCGTGGTACGCTCGTCAATAATCCTTTGCAGTTCGGCGTCCATCTTGGCGCGCCCGACCAGAATGTCGGCCAGGACGCTTTGCCCGATGACTTCGCGCAGGGCGGTCTGGGCGGCCCAGGCAATGGCGGCGCGGTAATCGGCCACTTCCAGGGCGGCCTTCTCCGCATCCCACACCACCCAGAACAGCACCGCGTCCACGTCCACCGGCACGGTATCTTTGGTCAGTGTCTTCTCTGCCGAGAAGGGTGCCACCATCACGCGGTGGTCAATCCAACTGCTGGCCGAATCAACGATCGGGATCAGCCAGAACATGCCGGGACCGGCCAGATGGCGGAATTTTCCCAGCCGCAGGATGATGGCCTTTTCCCACTGCGAAGCCACCTTCAATGCAAACAGGATGTAGGTGCCTATCAACGTCAGGCCGATGGTGGTGAGGCCGGTGATATTATCCGCCACGCCGTTTTCGGACATGAGGATGGCGCTCAAAATGGCCGCCAGCATGAAAATTCCGAACAATGCCCCGGCGACGCCCGGAATGTGCGCATCGGGTTGTTGGCTCTTCTGGCGGGTGGATTGTTCTTTAGACATAGTTGTCGGGCTCATTGCATTCTCCTTTTTTGAGTGCAGATTAATAGTCTGGATTTGAATTGTCATCCATGACAGGCTGCCAATTGACCGCCTGGTCTTGCAGGATTTTGGTCAGCTCTTTCGGCGAGACGCCCAGACGGGCTGCGTCGGCCAGATAGCGCTGGGTGAGGGCTTCCACGGCCTCTTGCCGGATGTTCTCGATCATCTCCGGCGGCGGCATCTCCAGGATGTACGTACCGCGTCCCTGCTGGGTCGAGATGACGCCCGCTTCGTCCAGAATGCGGTAGGCGCGGGCGACGGTGTTAAAGTTGACGCGCAATTCCAAAGCCAGGGCGCGCACGGTGGGGAGCTGGTCGCCCGGCTTGAGTTTCCCGGCGGCAAGCATTTCTTTGATGCGCTCGACAACCTGGATATAAATCGGAATTCCGGAGCGAAAGTCAATTTCAAGGTTCATAGGCAAAATTGTATCATTGTCGCATTGTATAATTGTATCAATGCACTAATTGTATACCATTTTCGGGTTTTGTCAAGCCCCTTTGTGGCAAAATTTCCCCTCGCCTGCCGCGCGGACCGGGAAATTATTTTCAACACAGAGGCGTACAGCTGCTGTTTGCGGCAGTACCTAAACCAGTGGTAGAATCATTTTTAGAAGTTTAGATTCAGGAGATGAACTATGGAACAAGAAACCGGTACTTTCGCCGTCAAAAAAGGACTGGCGCAAATGCTTAAAGGTGGTGTCATCATGGACGTGGTCACGCCCGAGCACGCCAGGATCGCCGAAGAGGCTGGCGCGTGTGCGGTGATGGCTTTGGAACGCGTCCCGGCCGATATCCGCGCCCAGGGCGGCGTGGCGCGCATGTCGGACCCGGAACTGATCCTAAAAATCATGGACACAGTCTCCATCCCGGTCATGGCAAAATGCCGCATCGGGCATTTCGTCGAGGCGCAGATTCTCGAATCGCTCGGTGTGGACTACATTGACGAATCCGAGGTGCTGACCCCCGCCGATGAAGAGCATCACATTTTGAAGCACGACTTCAAGGTCCCGTTCGTCTGCGGCTGCCGCAACCTGGGCGAGGCGCTGCGGCGCATCGGTGAGGGCGCGGCGATGATCCGAACCAAAGGCGAGGCCGGCACCGGCGACGTGGTCGAGGCCGTCCGCCATGCGCGCGCCGTGCTGGGCGAGATCCGCCGCCTGACGACCATGGCCGACGAAGAGATGATGGCCTATTCAAAGGAAATCGGCGCGCCGTACGAGCTTGTCAAGGAGACCAAAGAACTGGGCCGTATGCCGGTGGTCAACTTTGCTGCCGGTGGGATTGCCACACCCGCCGACGCGGCCCTGATGATGCAACTGGGCGTGGATGGCGTTTTCGTCGGCTCGGGCATCTTCAAGTCCGGCGACCCGGCCAGGCGCGCTGCCGCCATCGTCAAGGCCACCACCCACTTCCGCGACGCGGCCATCCTGGCCGAGGTCAGCAAGAATCTGGGCGAGCCGATGGTTGGAATCAACATCTCGCAGATGCCCGAAGGCGAGAAGATTGCGGGACGCGGATGGTAGCGTAAAACGTATACAGGTAGACAGGTACACACGTAAACACGCGAGACCTGCCTCCCTGTGTACCTGTTTACCTGTCTACTTGTTTACCTGTATACCTGTAACCTTCCTATGAAAATCGGTATCCTTGCCATCCAGGGCGATTTCGCCGAACACATCGTCATGCTCAAACGCCTGGGCGTCGAGACCACCGAAGTGCGCCTGCCCACACATCTGGAAGGATTAACCGGCCTCATCATCCCCGGCGGCGAATCGACCACCATCGGCAAACTCGCCGTGGACTTCAGCATGATGGAGCCATTGCGCAAATTTGGCAAAAGCCACGCCATCTGGGGCACCTGCGCCGGAGCGATCTTTCTCTCGAAGGACGCCCATCGTGATCAGCCACTTTTGGGACTGATGGACATCATCATCCAGCGCAACGCCTTTGGCCGCCAGGTGGATTCTTTCGAAGCCGATTTAGATATTGAGCAGTTGAAGCAGGCCACCAATACCACTGCGCCATATCATGCCGTCTTCATCCGCGCCCCGATTATCGAGTCGGTCAGCGGCGATGCGGAAATCCTGTCCGCTTTGCCGGATGGCCGCATCGTCGCCGCGCTGCAAGGCAAACTGCTCGCCACCTCGTTCCACCCAGAATTGACCGACGACGACCGTTTCCACCGTTACTTCCTGCAACTCGCAACTCCTCACTCCTAACTTGTCACTTCCCATGCCCGTCCGTTCGCTCGACCTCCTCGACCTGCCCTCCCTCGCCCGCTACCGCCGAGACGTGCTACCCCTCGACAGCGCGCGGACGTTGACGCGCGGCAATCCGCTCGGCGCGGCGGCCCTGCTTTCGTACCTGAACCCGCGCCGCCATATCTACACCGCCTTCAGCACGGATGGCGCTGTCTCCTTCATTGGGCAGGTTGCCCAGCAATACGGCGAGACCTTTGCCCGGCTCTCTTTTCTGGCTCCCAGCGCGGCGCTCGACGGAGGCGAGATGGCCCTGCTCGACCATCTCGCCGCGCAAGCCGGAGAGTGGAGCGCGCTGCACTTGCTGGCCGAAGTGGACGAGCAGAGCATGGCCTTTAAGTCCCTGCGTAAATCCGGTTTCTCGATGTACGCCTGGCAGCGCGTCTGGCGGCTGACGGAAGCACTCGCAAACGAAGGGCGGGGCATGTGGCAAATGCCCTCCTCAACAGACATGCTCGCCGTGCAAAGCCTCTACAGCCAGATCGTCCCGGCGCTCATCCAGCCGGTCGAGCCGATGCCGAGACAGCCTTCCGGCCTCATCTGCCGCACAGAGGGCGGCCTGCAAGCCTACGCCGCGCTGACCTGCGGCCCGGCAGGGATCTTCATCCAGCCGTTCATCCTGTGCGCAGCACCTAATCGGCCGGATGCCGGCTGCGTCCCCGAAAGTCTGGCGGCGCTGCTGCGCGAAATCCCCGATCGGCGCGGGCGGCCTGTCCATGTCTGTGTGCGCTCGTACCAGGCCTGGCTGGAAGCGGCGCTCGAAGGCTTGGGAGCGGAAGCCGGCCCAAGGCAGGCTGTGATGGTCAAGCGGCTGGCAAAAATGCAGAAGGTCGAGGAAAAAATCCCGGTCATGGAAAAAGCCCTCAAGCCCGCCGCGCCGATTGCAAGTTCGACGGAAATGTTGTATAGTGGCAAAGAGAAGAAATGAGAAACGGTGATCCAGACAGAAAGTCATTTTCGTGTGCCAGGCGTGATACAATGAATAAGATGAGTCCTAAAATTTTTATTCGCAGAGGCAAAATCCAGGAAATGGACAGGTCTTTCGACCTGGAATTCTGGCAGGCGCAGTCGCCCAAATGCCGCTTCGACGCTGTCTGGGAATTGATCGCCTTTGCCGCACAGGTTAAGGGGAGCGATGTTCGTCAACTCCGACTTCAGCGATCTGTTGAGAATTCTCAACGCCAACCGCGTTAAGTACCTGGTGATCGGCGGTTATGCGGTTGTCCTGTATGCAGAGCCGCGCTACACCAAAGACCTTGACATGTGGATCAGCACAGATACTGCCAATGCCGAGGCAGTCTACAAATCTCTGCGTGAATTTGGCGCGCCGCTGGAAGGGCTGACCGCCAAAGACTTTTCCGAAGAAGGCTACTTCACAAGATTTGATCGCCGCTTTCTTTGTGTTTTTTAGTTCCGACAAAGGCGAGCCGCCGCACATACACGTCAAATATGAGCGACGAATTGCCAAATTCTGGCTTTCGCCGGTGACATTGGCAAAGAATCGCGGCTTTGCAGGGCATGAACTGACGCAAATTGCCCGATTGATTGCAGAGCATGAGTCAAGATTATTGGAGGCCTGGCATGACTATTTTGGCGCTTGAAGTTGAACCAATCGCCGTTAATGTGACTGTGACGGACGACGACCTCGTCGTGAATTTGACTGATGGCCGCTGCATTATTGTGCCGCTGGCCTGGTATCCTCGCCTGCTGTATGCCACCCCCGCCGAACGGCAGAACTTCCAACTGCTCGGCGACGGGTATGCAATTGAGTTCCATGACTTGGACGAACACATCGGCATTGAAGGTTTACTGGCCGGACGCCGCAGCGGTGAGAGTCAGAAATCGCTGGCACGCTGGCTTGATGAACGCAAGAGCAAGTAATCTATGACCCAACTCCGTATCACCGACGACCTCAACGCCCTGCTCGGCGTGCTGCCAGAAGCCATCGTCGCGGCCGTCCATAAAGCCAATAATTACGACAACCTGCTTGAAATCATCCTCGACCTGGGGCGCGTCCCCACCGCCCGCTTCGTCGAGAGCGAGATCGTCCTGAGCAGCAAGGAAATCACCCGCGCCGAAATTGACTACGTGGACGAGCGCACCGGCGAATTCGACGCCGACAACCGCGCCGGCATCGAGCGCACCCTGCACCGCATCTCGGCCATCCGCAACCGGCGCAGCCACATTGTCGGCCTGACCTGCCGCGTCGGGCGCGCCGTCTACGGCACGGTGGACATCATCCAGGATATCGTCGAATCGGGCAAGTCGCTGCTCATTTTGGGCCGCCCGGCGGTCGGCAAAACCACACTGCTGCGCGAGGCCGCCCGCATCCTGGCTGAGTCCAAACGCGTCATCATCGTGGACACCTCCAACGAAATCGGCGGCGACGGCGACGTGCCGCATCCCGCCGTCGGCAAGGCGCGCCGGATGCAGGTCAAAGTGCCGACGCACCAGCACGAAGTGATGATCGAAGCCGTCGAGAACCACAACCCCGAAGTCATCGTCATTGACGAGATCGGGCGCGAACTGGAAGCCGCCGCAGCCCGCACCATCGCCGAGCGCGGCGTCCAGCTCATCGCCACGGCGCACGGCAACACGCTCGACAATCTGCTGCTCAACCCGACCCTCTCCGACTTGGTCGGCGGCATCGAAGCCGTCACCCTCTCCGACGAAGAAGCGCGCCGGCGCGGCACGCAGAAGACCGTCCTCGAGCGTCGCTCCCCGCCCACCTTCGATGTCTTGGTCGAAATCCAGCAGCGCGACCGGCTGGCGGTCCACATGGATTTGGCCCAGTCGGTGGACGCCCTGCTGCGCGGCTTTCCCCTGCCACCGGAGATCCGCGCCCGTGACGCCGAGGGCCGGATTCAGATCGAGAAAGCCGCGCCCACACCCAGGTCCAGACCTGAGTCGGGGTTCCGTATCGAGAACCAAAGCGGGCCGCGCCGGACCGTTCAACCCGCTGCCGCGCTGCAAACGTCATCCCATCCCGAACCTGTTCCCGCCCGCCCCTTGCAGACGGTGCGCGTCTTCCCGTACGGTGTGGCGCAGAACCGGCTGATGCAGGCCGCCAAGCGGATGGGAGTCCCGGCGGTGGTGGTAAAAGATTCTGACGAGGCGAACGTGCTGGTCACGTTGCGCTCCTACTATCGCGACCGCCAGCAGACTGTGGTGGACGCCGAGCATCGCGGCATGCCAATCTACGTGCTGCGGGCGAATACCGTCAGCCAGATGGAGCAGTTCCTGAGCGACCTGTTCAACCTTTCGGAAGTTCAGACCCCGCCGGGCGAACTGGAGGGCGTCGCCCAACAGACGCAGGCCGCCATCGCCGCCGTGCTCAACGGCGAACGCTGGGTGGATTTACCCGCCGGCCCGGCCACCGTGCGTCGTCTCCAGCACGAGATGGCCCGTCTGTCGGAACTGGTCTCGCATTCGTATGGGAAAGAGCCGCGCAGGCACGTGAGGATTTTTAGGGAGTAACCA
>JBDRTP010000220.1:0-6376 GCA_043823965.1 Chloroflexota bacterium | reverse complement strand
CTAACATGATGTGGAATCTCAAATATGGCGGCCTGAATCATCAGAATATGATGGCCGGCCGCAGGGGCATGATGAGTGGACAGGTCTGGAATACCACGCCCGCGGATGTCTCGGCTGAAATGGCGGTGACTGATGAGCAGGCGCTCGAATACGCTCAGAAATATCTCGACGCCAATCTGTCCGGCACGACAGTCGCCGCTGAAGCCGAACCTTTCTATGGCTACTACACCATTGACGTGCTGCGGGATGGCAAGATTCTCGGTATGCTCAGCGTCAACGGCTTCTCCGCTCAGGTTTTCTTTCATAGCTGGCATGGCAATTTCATCGAGATGAGCGAAGAGTAGCAGAAAACAAGTTGGTGAAAGGGCCGGGCGATTTGTCCGGCCTTTCGCGTTTTTTGTTACAATAAGGGTGAGAGTAGTCTCCCCGCGGAGTGTGGTTCTCGATGAATGACGAAAAAGTTGAACCGCGAAGATACGAAGAACGCGAAGAAGTCTTTATTGACGCGAAGAAAAGCCCTTCGCGACATTCAAAAAACTTCGCGGCCTTTGCCCCTTCGCGGTGAAAATAAAACCACACCCAAAAGGGAGACTACCAGGGTGAGGCGGAGGTCTTATGGCAAAGATCCTGGTCGTTGACGATGAACCCAGTATCGTTAATCTGGTCTCCTCTTATCTGAAAGCCGAAGGCTATCAGGTTTATACCGCCGCAGATGGCCCATCCGGGCTTAAGGCCGCCCGGGCTTACAAACCCGACCTGGTTGTTCTTGACATCATGCTGCCCGGTATGGACGGCATCGAATTGCTGACCCATCTGCGCCGTGAATCGAATGTATATGTAATCATGCTCACCGCCCGCACCGAAGAGACCGACAAAATCGTCGGTCTATCGGTCGGGGCGGACGATTATGTCACCAAGCCGTTCAGCCCGCGCGAATTGGTGGCCAGGATCAAGGCCGCGCTGCGGCGTCTGCAAACTGGAGCAGGCTCAGGCTCCGAAAGTGCCGTGCTGGCTTTTCGTCGCTTGCGAATAGATGTTGGAGCGCGCCAGATTTCAGTGGACGAGCATCCAGTCGAGTTGACCGCCATAGAATTTGACCTGCTCAAAGCTCTCGCGGAAAATCGAGGTCGTGTCTTGACGCGTGAACAGTTGCTCGAAAAAGTCTGGGGATATGATTATTTTGGCGATACCCGCGTCGTGGACGTGCACCTGGGCCACGTCCGCCAGAAATTAGGAGACGAAAGCTTCATCGTTACCGTGCGCGGGGTGGGTTACCGGTTCGAGGATGAAAACCTATGATCGCTTACCTTCGCCGTCATCTGGGGATAAAGCTCTTTCTCTCGTATTTGATCGTTATCCTGGTCGGTGTTGTTATCCTGGCCAGTACCACGCAATTCGCCCTCCCGGGGGCATTCGAACGCCACATGATGCGTATGGGCACAGGCATGGGGCCGGGCATGATGGGTGCCCCGGGTGCCGGTTTGGGACAGGCTCAGGACCTTTACATCAACTTTCGGGCTTCGTTCAATGAGGCCCTGGCTTTGGCGGTTTTCGTGTCCGTCGCCCTGGCGCTGGTGGTAAGTATGATCTTCAGTCGTGGGGTGATCGCTCCAGTTCAGGCCATGATGTCTGTCAGCCAACGCATCGCGGAGGGGCACTATAATGAGCGTGTGCAGGTGCGTGGAACGGACGAGTTGAGCCAGCTTGCGAGGCGTTTCAATACGATGGCCGGACAACTCGAACAGATAGAGACGATGCGCCGCCAGCTTATCGGCGACGTTGCCCATGAACTACGCACGCCGCTCACGGCCATCAAGGGTTCGATGGAGGGCCTGATGGATGGGGTCTTGCCGGCAACCGATGAAACCTTTGGACAAATACATCAGGAAGCTGACCGGCTTAGCCGTCTGGTGGATGACTTGCAGGAACTCAGCCGCGTCGAGGCGGCTACGTTCAAATTGGACCTCAGGCCGGTCGCGGTCGTGGATTTGGTGGATTCGGCCCTCGGGCGCTTGAGCCGCCAATACGAGGAGAAGGGTGTCACCTTGACCTCCGGCCTGCCGGCAGACCTTCCGCTTGTCCAGGTTGACGAGGATCGCGTTGGGCAGGTCTTGCTCAACCTGATTGGCAACGCACTGCAATACACCCCTGCGGGCGGAAATGTTCAAATTTCTGCAGTCCGTGACGGTGATGAAGTGAGAATCATGGTGACGGATACAGGTATCGGCCTGCCTGCCGAACATATCCCGCATATCTTTGACCGTTTTTATCGTGCGGATAAATCGCGCTCGCGCCGCGCGGGTGGAGGCAGCGGCATCGGCCTGACCATCGCCAGGTATCTGATCGAGGCGCACGGTGGGCGGATCTGGGCCGAGAGCGAAGGGGAAGGGCAGGGCAGCAGGTTTACGTTTACTGTGAAGGCGGCGAAGTAATTTGCATCGAAATTAGTCCCCCAAAAGTATTGATTTTTACGCCATTTTGTGGCAAAATATAGTTGCCCGTCGTTGGGTGCCCCCCTCACCCAGCGGCGGGTATTTATTGGCAGCGCCCCCGGCGAGGCTCGAACTCGCAACCACTGGATTCGAAGTCCATTACTCTGTCCATTGAGCTACGGGGGCAGACCGGACAAAATTATACCCTAAAAACGGTCTTCTCATACTTTAAGGGACATGTTATAATCTTGCTTCGCGCCGAGAGGCGGCAGAAATGAAAGTAAGGATAAATGACGATGATTGACCTCGACAAGAACTTCAACACCACCAAAAATCCAAACATCCCTGACCTGTTTCCGGGTGATAGCGTTAGTGTTCACGTGCGCATTAAAGAAGGCGAGCGCGAGCGCATCCAGGAGTTTAAAGGGACGATAATCCGCCTGCGCAAAGGCGGCAACAACACCAATTTTACGGTTCGGCGCACGGCCAGCAATGGCATTGGCGTCGAGCGCACTTTCCTGCTTTACTCGCCGCGCATTGACAAGGTTGTGGTCGAACGCCACACCCATGTCCGGCGGGCGCAACTGTACTTCCTGCGCGAGCGCACAGGCAAGAAAGCCCACCTGAAGCAGAAGTTCGATTAAGTCAGGGGAGGTTGTCGAATGGATAAGGGTGCAGACTAATATGCTGCGCCCTTTTATATTTTTAGGCTCTACCGTTTCTAACGGGAAGCCAAGATTTTTTAACACAAAGGACACCAAGTACACGACGGAAATTGCCCAAAAACCTTGTGAGTCTTTCCTTTGTGACCCTTTGCCTGCCCTGGCGGGCTAGGCCAGGGTGGCCTTCGTGTTTAGGATTTTCCCGTTAAAAGCGGAAGCCCCATATTTTTATTAGACTCTATCGGTAATAAAAACCTACTGCATCGAATGACACGAATTTACCAAAATTTTTCGAGGAATTCGCGCAATTCGATGTAAAACAGCCTCCAACGGCCTATTACCGATAAAGTCTATTATAGGAGAAAAAAAATGGAACTCGCCGTCATCAAAATCGAAAAGCCGGAGGCGATCAATTTCATCCTCGGCCAGACGCATTTCATCAAGAGCGTGGAAGACATCCACGAGGCGCTGGTCAGCGCCGTGCCGGGCATCAAGTTCGGGCTGGCCTTCTGCGAAGCCTCCGGCGAGTGCCTGATCCGCTGGACGGGCACCGACGAGGCGATGATTGATCTCGCCAAGAGAAATGCCCAGGCGATTGGCGCCGGCCATGCGTTCATCTTGTTCCTGGCCGAAGGCTTCTATCCGATCAACGTGCTCAACGCGGTCAAGATGGTGCCGGAGGTCTGCCACATCTTCTGCGCAACCGCCAACCCGACCGAGGTCATCCTCGCCGGGAGCGGGCAAGGACGCGGCATCCTGGGTGTGGTGGACGGTTTTCCGCCCAAGGGCATCGAGGATGAGGCCGGCATCACCTGGCGAAAAGGATTCTTGCGCAAAATCGGATACAAACTGTAAGGCTACCCATCCGTCGAGCCATCCCATGCACAGGCTTTGGGCGCGCATCCTGATCTCTGTCAGCGCCGGCTCCTGATGGTTATTTGGGCCTGGCCTGCGACGCTCCCGCTTTTCTTGCTCAAGCCGAATATCGGTCTGGCCTTGTCCACGAAAAAACTTTCCCCAAAGGGGATTATCGGCTGCCTGGTCGTTCTGGCCCTCAGCCTGATACTGCTGCCCACCTGGCCGGCAGATTGGCTTCAGTCAGCGCGAGCCAGCGCGCGGCATCTCATCCCTATACTCTATGGGCCTGGGCCGTTGCTCTTGTTGGCCCTGACGCGCTGGCGTCAGCCCGAAGCGCGCCTGCTGTTGGTTTTGGCCTTCATGCCGCAACGGATGGGATTCTACGATCAACTGCCCCTGCTGCTCGTCGCCCGCAATTTGCGCCAGCAACTGATCCTCGTCCTCTCCTCCTGGCTTTCCATGATCGCGTTGCTCCTGATTGGCCCCTCCTGGAACTGGCCCTCGATCTGGCATCCGCAAAGCGTGGATGGAAGCGCAGGTTGGGTGATCCTTTTTACTTATGGAACCGCGTTGTGGATTGTACTGATGAAGGATAAATAATGACAATAATCGGCATCTTTGACTCCGGCGTCGGCGGACTCTCCGTCTTGCGCGCCATACGCCAGCAGCTGCCGCATGAAGCGGTGCTATATCTGGCTGACCAGGGACACGTGCCGTACGGCCCGCGTCCACTGGCGGAAGTGCGGGCTTTTTCGGAAGAGATCACCCGTTTTCTGCTGGCGCGGGGGGCGAAACTGATCGTCGTGGCTTGCAACACGGCCTCGGCGGCGGCTTTACATCACTTGCGGCAGACTTTTCCCGATGTGCCTTTCGTCGGCATGGAACCGGCGGTCAAGCCGGCCGCCGAGCATACGCAGACCGGCGTGGTCGGCGTGCTGGCCACCCCGGCCACCTTTCAGGGAGCACTGTATGCCTCGGTGGTTGAACGCTTCGCCAACGGGGTAAGATTGATACAGCACACTTGTCCGGGACTGGTGGCGCAGATCGAGGCCGGGCAACTGGACACGCCCGAAACGCGCGCCATTCTGGAGGATGCGCTCCTGCCGATGCTCGAAAAGAGAATTGATACCGTTGTGCTGGGCTGCACGCATTACCCCTTTGTCATCCCGCTCATTCAAGAAATCGTCGGGCCGCAGGTGCGGGTGATTGACCCGGCTCCGGCGGTGGCGCGGCAGGTTGGGCGTTTGTTGGAGACTGTCTATGATGAACCCGTTCCCTTCAAGGGAACGGGTTCATCCCGCACCGGTGCGCTGCGATTCTATACCAGCGGTCCGATGGAGGCTTTGGCAGATATGCTGCCCCTTCTCTTGGGAGAAAGTTGCCCAGTGCAGACGGTGGTTTGGCAAGGCCAGACCCTAAAGGAAAGAAAACCTTTTTAAAACTTCGCGAAAAGCAAGAAGTTCAACGCAAAGGCGCGAAGGCGCAAAGGGTTACTGTTTTTCTTTGCGACTTTGCGTCTTGGCGTTTCACAAAGCCTTGTTTGGCTCCGGCTCGTCAGGGTCAGGGACTGGAGAGAAAATATGTCTACCTTTACTCCCGCCTACCTGAAATTGCCTCCCGGCGAACTCGAAAGGCGCGCGGCGGAAGCGTTTGAACATCTTTTGTGCTGCGATCTGTGCGCGCGGAACTGTGGCGTTAATCGCCGCGCCGGAAAGATGGGCGTCTGTCGCACTGGCCTGAGGGCGAAAGTCAGCAGTCACAACCCGCATCTGGGGGAGGAGGACCCGCTGCGCGGCTGGCGCGGCTCGGGGACGATCTTCTTCACCCGCTGCAACCTGCGCTGCCAGTACTGCCAGAATCACGATATCAGCCAGACGGACGCCGGGCGGGAGGTCGAGCCGCAAGAACTGGCCGCCATCCTGCTTGAATTGCAGGCTTATGGCTGCCACAATATCAATTTCGTCTCGCCCAGCCACGTGGTGGCGCAGATCCTGGCTGCGCTGGCGCTGGCAGCCAGGGCTGGCCTGCGTCTGCCGCTGGTTTATAACACTGGCGGGTATGATTCCATGTCCGCCCTGAAACTGCTGGACGGGGTGATTGATATATACATGCCTGATATGAAATACGCCCATTCCGACCACGCCAGCCGATACTCGGTGGCGCGCGATTACCCCCAAGTCAACCGCGCTGCGCTGAAAGAGATGCATCGTCAGGTCGGCGATCTACTGATTGACGAGAACGGCCTGGCACAGCGCGGCCTGTTGGTGCGGCATCTGCTGCTGCCGGATGACCTGGCTGGCACACCGGAAATCCTGCGTTTCCTGGCCGAGGAGATTTCCCCTAACACTTATCTGAACCTGATGGATCAATATCGCCCGGCGTATAAAGCCCATCTCTTCCCCGAACTCAATCGCCCGATCACTG
>JBDRTP010000219.1:0-12024 GCA_043823965.1 Chloroflexota bacterium | reverse complement strand
GCCTCGGCGTACTTGACCAGCGTCGGCGCTTCTGCCTGGGCGACGCGCTTGATCTCCTCGCCGATCTGGCGCACCTCGGCCAGCGGATGCGAACGCATCTTGCGGATGGCGTTCTCCAGCACGCGGGCGTTGGCGGTCATGCCCAGGTTGGCCAGCGAGGCCGCCGGCAGCAGGAAACGGCAGGAATCGACGTACTGCGAGCGGATGCGCCGGTCGTAGGCCTCTTCCGTTTCACCGGGGGCGGAGCATTCGTTGCCGTCTCGCACCGGCGTGCCGCCGTTGTTCGCGGCACGAACGGTGTCACGGGGCGGGAATTGGCGCTCGATCAGCTCCCGTACCGGCGTCAAAGACTTCATATAGGTATCAAAAAGTAAACGGCAGGTTTGGATGTAATTTTCCCGCAGCGGGTGGCCTTCCAGTTCGGGCGGGATGTAGAAGTCTGCCTGTCCCCATTTCTGGTAGCGGGTGGATTTTTCGGTGTAGGAAGCCAGCCGGTTGGATTCGATGCTCTCCACGGCCAGCCGGGAGACATTCTCGATGGCGATGTGCAGCACGGCGTGTTCGGCCACTGAATTGCCTGACCATACCGCTCGACCATTACGACGCACATATAGGATATGATTCCTCAGCATTTCCGCGCAGAATACCATGCCATCGTAAATTTCCCAACCATCTTGTTTCCGATAACGGACCTTATTGATTTCGGGCTTGAGACGCGTTTGATTAAAGTATACTCGGTATAAAGTTTGGCGGGAATTGTCACGTCGATCGATCTTGGGAACAGCAAAAGCTGCCCATCCTATCTTGAGGGCTAATTCATACATCTGATCTTTGAGGGTTTCGCTTGTTGTATCGTAAATGGCGTTATTCTTGTAAATTCCTCCGTCCGAATGTAAAAACCCCTCCATTAAGGAATGCAACAATGCCGGGCCGTATCGTAAGATATCCGGTGGGATTATTTTGCGGCGTCGTTGGTCGTAACAGCTATCGAGATACTCGCCCAGACCCGGCCCAGTGACGTAGTGCTTGGAGCCGTGCATCGTCCACTTGTACCCACAATCTGCCACGACTTGGCGCAAGAAGGATGTTTCCCGGTTCTTGCGCAGGTTAAAACTTACAGCATCATGATAACGTGGATCGTGATACCCGTCTCCGATAAAAAAGCCTGTTAGTCGCATTAGTGCCCTGGCACTTATGATTTGCCCGCCCATTTGCAAGGTTGTAGGTTCAGGACCCTCCCATCGTGCAGATAGTTGATATACACACGGTACACCATCCAGGGCGCTTGCCGGGATAAGTTGGTAATCTTGCTTTAGTCGCCCTTTCCGTGTACGAGTGACGCACACCCACATTCTATGATTGGGTGTAACCAATAGATCGACGGCTCGCGCCCGAACTTTGTACATAGGCCCACTATACGGTTTAGCGATAATTTGGCGTGGCGGCTGGTATTCCACCAGGCCTGTTGCGGGGTTAAGCGTTGCCAGACGAATAGCCTTGTCAGGATTTTGCTGCCAGTTTCTAGAGAGATCTGACCAACAATACCACCCTTCTTCTGTCAACACTTCTGTGGCCTCATCGTAACAAGCATGGCCATACCCAACGACCCATTTCTCATGGAATTTGGCACTGGCTTCGTCGCTCAGCTCGGCGGCAATTTCGCGGAAGGATTCCGGCGAGCGCGAGGTCTTGGCGAAAGCCACCGCGATGGTCTCGGGGCTGAGTTCTTTGGGGGAGAGAAGGTAGATCTGGCGAGGGGGCATGGGGAGCTATTTTGCCTGTTTCACCCCGTGACAATTCTTGTACTTGCGCCCACTGCCGCAGGGACAACGGTCATCGGGTTTGGTGTCTGAAAAATCCACCGACTTGAGCGGCTGCCTCCAACGAGGCACACCTGGATAGAAGGGCAACTCATCCTCGTCATCCTCCTCATCCTCGTTATCCTCATCGTATTCTTCAAACTCATCCATATTCCGCGCGGTTGCCATGACGGAATCCCAGATGTGTTTTATCAAAGTACCAAAAATAAACATGCCCGCCAAACCGATCACGGTCGCCTGGAATGGTTCCAGGTGCATGACGAGGTTGATCACCCAGCCTACGCCAAATGCCAGTAAAGCCAGCAAGCCTCCGCCTATCGCCAGCAATACCGCGATGACCAACGCAGTTACGATTAGAGTGACTGTTGTTTTCATATCATATCTCCATTTTTTTTATAAGCCCTAACCCGGACAAGCCGGAACCAAAAAGGCTCACCGCGAAGACCGCAAAGAGCGCGAAGATTTTTAAAAAGGTTTTCTTAGCGTTCTTCGCGTGTTTGGCGGCTGATATTGATCACTTGGCGACTTTGCGTCTTGGCGGTGAACAAGTTTTTCCTTATCATGGTCTACCGAGTAGGTGCTGTGCACTCGGCAGTTATTCCGTAACGGCCTCGACCGTCTTGCGCATACGGATGGTGACGCCAAACGCCAACCCCAATGAAAGCAAGTATAGCAGTCCGTAGATGGTCATGAAGCCTTTGGTCATTATATAGACCAGTATTGTGAAAACCACGAACAAGGCAGCCTGGATGATCGTCCAGACCCGCAGCGTTGGCAGGTAATTGGCGTCGGTTTTCTGCTTGCGGGCCAGGATATCCAGCATGACGAAGAACAGGGCGACGAAAAGGAACTCAGCCGTCAGCATGAGCTTGTCGAACCATTCCGGCGGCGCGACATTGGTCCACAGGTTGACCCAGGATGGGATTGGCCACAGGATCTCCACGCCGTTGAACCAGACGAGCAAGTCGAGCAGGATGTGCATCAGCACCCCGATGCCCAGTCCGATGCCCAAGTTGTTCCAGCGTGGTCTCTTCGTGATCGCGCTGACGATGAAGAAAACCGCCAGAATGGCGACAACGCTGAAAAGACTGTGGGTGAAGGTACGGTGCAGTCCCTCGGTGGATTTTCTGGCGAGCGTGGCAGCGGCCACCGCCAGGTTGTCGGCGTCGGGGAAGAGATTGCCAAGCACGATACCCAGCGCCAGCCACTCGGCCTTTGGCGCCCACTTGCGCACCGCCAAACCGACCATACTGTGAATGCCTGCTTGTGCCATAAGAACCTCCTTTCGTCAGAACAGATAGACGGAACAAAAACCTTCGCGCGCTTCGCTTCTTGGCGGTTACTGCTTCTTGCCGAGTAGGCCTTCGGCATAAATCACCGAACTGGGAAATGCGTTTTTCACTGGCAAAAACACAATTTTGATTCGGCAATCATCGCAGTACCCTGTAATTCAGAATCTGACGGGCGCGCCCAATATCGGCCTGGATCTGCTCCACCAACGCCTCCACGGACTGGAACTTCCTTTCCTCGCGCAGCCGCTCTACGAATTCCAGTTTGATCTCCTGCCCGTACAGGTCGCGGTCGAAATCGAGCAGGTGGGTCTCGACGTGGGGGGCAAATTCTTCAGGCGTGAAGGTTGGGCGGATGCCGACGTTGGTGACCGAGAGATATTTCTCGCCACTCACCCAGGCCCAACAAGCGTAGACGCCGTTGGCAGGGATGACCTTCTCAGTTGGGATTTCCAGATTGGCGGTGGGGATGTTGATTTTCTTGCCGCGCCCATCGCCATGGATGACGGGGCCGGTCAGGGCATAGCAGCGGCCCAAACCCGCCGCGGCTGCCGACATATCGCCCGCGGCTAGCTGCTGGCGAATGCGCGTGGAGGAGATGGTTTCCTTCCCGTTGGTCACCGGTGCAATGGTATAGACTTCGTACCCTAAGGTTTTCCCCAATTCGGTCAGGCGGGCCACGTTGCCTTCACGTCCGTGGCCGAGGGCGAAGTCGTAGCCGACGAGCAGGCGACGCAAGCCGAGGCTGCGCGCAACGGTGCGCATGAATTCTTCAGCAGTTTGATCGGACAGGGCGCGGTCAAAAGGATGCGTGATGACAACGTCCACGCCCAGCGATTCCAGCAATGCCACGCGTTCGTCTGGCGTGGTCAGACTCTTGAAATCGGCTTTCCCCCCCAGCACCACGGCTGGGTGGGGAAAGAACGTCAACACGACAGCCAGCGCCCCGTCTGCACGTGCGCCTGCCGTGAGCTGGCGAATGATCTCTTGATGGCCGCGATGGACACCGTCGAAGACGCCGATCGTCAGCCAGGCGTTTTGCCGAAGGCCTATCGGCAGAGCAAGGTCGTCGAGGGAACTGAAATGTGCCACATTACGAGAAAAAAACTTTCTTCGGCTGCCACTCGGGGGAGCCGTCTTCGCCCTGGGCTAATTCCATGATGGCGATCAGTTCGCCGGCCATGCTGACCCCGCGCACCAGTCCGGGTTTGGCATCCGGCGCGGCTTTGACGCGATGACCGTGGGTGACCTCTTCCACCTCGGCAGGGTTGAGCTCGATCCCCGGCCAATCCGCCAGGGCTTCCGCGGCGGGGATCAGGAACTGGTACCAGTTCCCGGCCTGGAAGGCTTCCTGTAACTTACGTAAGGGGATGGCGTCCCGCAGGCTGAAGCGCCCGCTCTTGGTACGGCGCAGGCCGACCAGATACGCACCGCAACCCAGCACTTTGCCCATGTCGTTGGCCAGTGAGCGGACGTAGGTGCCAGACGAGCAGTGCATGTCAATGACCACTTCCGGCGGCGCCCATTCCAACACCTCCAGGTGATAGACCTGGATCTTGCGCGGGGCTAATTCAACCTCTTCGCCCTGGCGCGCCATCTCATAGGCCTTGCGCCCATGCACCTTGACCGCCGAAAAAGGCGGTGGAGTCTGCTCGATCTCGCCGATGAACTGTTTGAGCGCCTCCTCGAATTTTTCCTCGGTGACATTCACCGGCGCGGACGACTGCCGGGTGAAACGACCCTCGGCGTCGTAGGTATCCGTGGTGCTGCCCAGGCGCAGGATGGCCTGGTAGCGTTTATCCGTGGCTGAGACGAACTCGCTCAAGCGCACTGCCGGGCCGATCAGGACGACCAGCACGCCTGAGGCGCGCGGGTCGAGCGTGCCGGTGTGTCCGGCGCGACGGATGCCAGTACCGGAGCGGATGATCTGCACCACGTCATGCGAGGTCAGGCCGACCGGTTTATCCACCACCAGGATACCTGAGATGGCATTCTTGAGATCTTGACTTTCCATTTTGTTTTCCTCCTTAAGGATATTTCCCCTGAGTAATACTATCGTGAATACAAAGCGCGGCGCGTCGCCGCCAGGACACTTTCCTGGACCTCGGCCAGCGTACCGGCAACGTCGGCGCCGGCTGCACCCGGATGCCCGCCGCCGCCAAATTGTTTGGCGATTTGCGAAACGTCCAGTTCCGGAGTTTGCGTTCGCCAGGATATTTTAACCGATCCGTGGGTCTGTTCGACAAAGATCATGCTGATGTCACAATCTTCGATAGAAGAAATTACGCTAATGAGGTCAGCGTCGTCATTGCCAGGGTAATCGGCATTTTTACGGTCTGCAAGCGTCATTGTGCCCCATACGATTCCATCCGCACGCTGCAGGCTGGAAAGGCCTGCAGCCCAGTAACGCGCCGCCGGGAAGGAGCGACGCACCAGCCCGCGGTAATACAGGTCCGTCATATCCACGCCGAGTTCCATCAACGCCGCCACCTGGCGTAGCGATTCCGGTGTGGTGTTGGTGGTACGGAAACCAAGCGTATCGGTCACGATCCCGGTCACCAGGTTGGCCGCCACCGGCCGGGTAATCATGTATCCCCATTCTGGCAAGTGGCGGAACAGGATGCTCGAAGTCGCAACGGCGTCTGGATCGATCAAGTTGAGCGCGCCGAAAAGCTCGTTGGTGATGTGGTGGTCAATGTTGATATCCGGTTTGCCGTAGCCATCCAACACCCTGCCAACGCGTTTCAAGTCGGCGCAGTCCAGCGTGACGATCAGGTCGAAGGTTCCATCGGCTGATTTGCGGATTTGTCCGCTGCCTGGGAGATGACGGAAGCTGGACGGCACGCCGTCAGCGAGCAGCATCTGGACCTTTTTGCCTGCCTCTTGAAGCGCCAGACCGAATGCCAGTAACGAGCCGACGGCATCCCCATCCGGGCGGACATGGGAAACCACGAGAATTTTCTGCGCGACCGATAAGCGTTCTTTAATAGCTACGATTATACCTTGATCCATATTTAGAGAGTTTCCTTCGAGCGCGCTTATGCAAAGGGATTTAAGACTTTTGATTGCTAATTTGCGCCAGCAATTGTTCAATGTGGTCTGCATTCTCGGGCGTGGGATCCCAGTGGAAGCGCAATTGTGGAATGACGCGCAATTCCACGCGGGCGGCCAGTTCGTGCCGCAGGAAGCGGCTGGCGTGCTTCAAGCCTTGCAGGATTTCGCCGGAACGCGCCGCGCCTTCCACCGCCGAGACGTACACGTCGGCGTAAGCCAGCTCGCGATCCACGCTCACATCCGTGATGAAGATCTGCTGCAGGCGTGGGTCGCTGATCTCGCGGACGAGCATCTCCGAAAGTTCCTGGCGGATTCGGTCCGCAATGCGTTGAATACGAACTTTGGATGGCATAATTCAATTTACGATTTCGGATTGACGATTTACGATTGAAGAAAGTCATGGATCGTCAATCGTCAATCATGGTAGCCGCTCCGCACGGCATAATGAAACGGCTACCATCACTCGGTTTTCTTTTCCAAGATATAGCACACAATTATATCGCCGACCTGGATGTCATTGAAGTTCTTCAGGCTGAGACCACATTCGAATCCCTGTCGGATTTCGCGCGCGTCCTCTTTCTCGTGTTTGAGCGAGGCGATCTCACCCTCGTAGAGAATATCTTTGCCGCGATACAGCCGCACCTTGCCGTTACGCCGAATTTCGCCTTCGCGCACGCGACATCCGGCTATCTTACCGACCTTGGAAACCGAGAAGATTTTCAGGATTTCGGCCTTGCCGACGACCTTCTCGGTAAATTCAGGCGCGAGCATGCCTTTGAGAGCTTTTTCCACATCCTCGGTCAGGCGGTAGATGATATCGTACAGGCGGATCGAGACGCCTTCCGAGTCAGCCAGACGGCGTGCAGACACATCGGCTTGGACACTGAAACCAACGATAATGGCTTTGGAGGCCGAGGCCAGCATTATATCATTTTCGCTGATATTACCGGTTTCAGCGTGCAGGATGTTGACGGAGATATCACCTTTGCTCAGTTCATTGAGCGAGTTGACGAGAGGCTCCAGCGAGCCTTGCACATCGGCTTTGAGAATCAGGCGTAGTTCCCTGGTTTCACCGGCCTGGTAATTGGCAAAGAGTTCTTCCAAAGTAGCCTTCTTGGGCGCAGCAGCCTGTTTCTGGGCCGCCTCATTGCGCTCCAGGATGATCTGGCGGGCTTCCTTCTCCGTTGCCACGACCCGGAACAGGTCGCCGGCGGCCGGCACATCGTTCAGACCCATGACCGAGACGGGCACCGATGGCCCGGCCTTCTGCACCTTGCGACCGCGGTAATCGAACAACGCCCGCAGACGCCCGTAGGCGTTACCGGCTACTACCAAGTCGCCGGTCTCCAGCGTACCGTTCTGCACCAGGAAAGTGGCGATCACGCCTTTGGTCTTGTCCAGCTTCGCTTCGACGACTGTGCCGATGACGCGGCCCTTGGGGTTGGCGCGGATGTCGGTATTATCCGCGACGAGCGTGATCGCCTCGAGCAAATCCTCGATGCCTTGTTTCTGCTTGGCAGAGACCGGCACGACAATCGTCTGCCCGTCCCATTCGTCTGGGACGAGGCCATTGTCACCGAGTTGACGCTTCACCATATCGGGATTGGCGTTGGCCTTGTCAATCTTGTTCAGGGCCACCAGGATGGGCACGCGCGCCGCTCTCGCGTGGGCGATGGCCTCCTTGGTCTGGGGCATCACGCCATCATCCGCTGCGACGACCAGGACGACGATATCCGCGCCCTGTGCGCCACGGGCGCGCATGGCAGTGAAAGCCGCGTGGCCGGGCGTATCCAGGAAAGTGATGGCGCGACCGTTGTGCTCAACCTGATAGGCGCCGATGTGCTGGGTGATGCCGCCCGTCTCACCTTCCGCAACATTGGCGTGACGGATGGCATCCAGCAAAGAAGTCTTGCCATGGTCCACATGACCCAGGAGGGTCACGACCGGCGGACGCGGCGTCAGAAGCGATTCGTCTTCATCGGCGATCATCCTCCGCCAGAAAGGTATTTCACCGCTCTCTTTTCCTTCGGGCACTTCCTGTTTCTCGAGGACTGCCTCGTAGCCCATTTCAGCGGCGACAATGGCGGCAGTATCGAAGTCTATCTGCTGGTTGATATTGGCCATCACGCCATTGGACATCAGGCTTTTAATGATCTGGATTGCGCTGGCATCAATATACGCGGCTAACTCGCGGACGGTAATATTTGCGGGTAACTCTATTTTCTTATGCTCATTATCGCTCATACGGCACCTCCTAAGGTGCGCAGCCTGGTTGTGCGCGAAATTCCACTCGTTGAGTGGTGCAATGCAAGCCTGGAATTCCAGCGTGCCTGCCGAAGGCCTACTCGGCTGAGCGATCGGCGAGAGCGTTGTCTCGTCAGCCCATGATACCCTTGTTAGCCTGCACCTGCTTCCTCGGCATCCTCCGGCAAGGTCAAGCTGAACTCTCGGAGGTGTTCGATTTCGGCAGATGTCAGATTCATTTTCAAGGCGTGGGCCAGAGGCCCTTTAAGGCCTCTTGCCCAGCAGGAACGACGATTGTGAAGGTAAGCCCCGCGCCCGGTCAGCTTGCCGGTTGGGTCAATTTGCACGCCTTCCGGCCGGCGTACCAGGCGGGTCAGCGACCGCTTGGGAAGCACAGTGTGACAACCCACGCAGGTACGCTGAGGAATATGCTTGGGGCGTTTTACACGCTTCATGTTTCCCATTCTTCCCAGCCTGCTTCGCCACGCTTGTGCTTCTTGTGGGCAATGGTCTGGTCTTGTTCGGGATCGTAAACGATTTCGACGTGCTTCTTTTTCTTCTTTTTCTTCTTTTCCGAGGATACTTCCTCGTCTGCTGTTACGCTGACAGGTTGCAGCATCTCAGGCTTGAGGGCAAAGATTTCTTCGAGCGGCTTTTCCTCGATGGCTGCCTCAGCCTCGGCGATCCCTTCGACCTCTGCGGTTGCTTCGGCCTCATCTGCGGCTTCAATCAAAGCTTCGGCGGGAGCCTCGGCAATCTCGGCTTCCACAACTGGTTCAACCACAGGCGCTGGCTCGGGGAAGGTGACATTGGCAAGCGCATTCTCGATGGCCTGCATGGACTTGGGGCCGATGCCGGCCAGGCCCAGGACGTTATCCCGGTTGAGCTTCATTACCAGCATCAGATCGCCAATGGTGCGGTGCTCGGCTCCGGTCAGGATGTTGACGATATGTTCAGCCAGGCCGAGGCTCTCGACCGGTGTCTCGAAGGCGATAGCCGGGATTTCAGCCCGGGCCGCGCAGGTGCGTTCCTCTTCGGCAGCTTTATCCGCCTTCTTCTTTTCCACCGTGCGCCGCTCGACACGATCCACGAATTGGCCCAGCATCGTGTATTCTTCGGGGGTAACCGGGCGGCCTTCGTCCTTCTTGGTCAGGATAGCCTCGATGGTTGAGACATGTTCCTTTTCAACTTCAGCCAGCGCGCTCAGCGTTGCATCGCTGTGCAGCTTGGTGATGGCATCTGCCGTGGCTTCGGCCAGAGACTTAATGTCAATCCGCCAGCCGGTCAATTTTGCGGCCAGGCGCGCGTTCTGCCCCTCTCGTCCGATAGCCAGGCTCAATTGATCTTCCTGGACGACGACCGTGGCGGTCTTATTGCCTTCAGCCAGATATACGCCAGAGACGCGCGCCGGACTGATGGCCTTGGAGATGTAAATCACCGGGTCTGGATTCCACTCGATAATGTCAATCTTCTCGTCGTGGAGTTCCTTGACGATTTGCTGGATGCGCATACCGCGCTGGCCGACACACGCGCCGACCGGGTCCACGTTGGGCTGGGTAGCCGAGACGGCCACCTTGGCGCGTTGCCCCGGCTCGCGGGCGATGGCACGGATCTCGACGATGCCGTGATAGATTTCCGGGACTTCGTTCTCGAGCAGGCGGCGCAGGAAGTTGCGATGCGAGCGGGAGAGGATGATCTGCGGGCCGCGCGGGCTGTCTTTGACTTCCAGGACGATGGCGCGCATGCGGTCGTACACCTTGAAGTGTTCGCCGGGGATCTTTTGGTTGGGCGGCATGCTGCCTTCGGCCTTCATGTCCAGGCCAATGGTTATGCCCTGGACGTTGTTGGCAGCCTGCACCACGCCGCTGATGATCTCGCCGATCTGTTTCTCGAAGTATTGCGACTGCACCTGGCGCTCAGCCTCGCGGATGCGCTGCTGGATGACCTGGCGGGCCGTCTGCGCGGCGACGCGGCCAAATTCGGCGGGTGTCGATTCGACCATGACCATATCGCCGAGGTTGGCCTCCGGGTCCACCTGATTGGCAGCCTCCAACGTAACCTCTGTGCGTTCATCCTGGACCTCTTCGACCACTTCTTTTTCGGCGAAAATGGTCACTTTGCCGGTCTCAGGGTCAACTTTTGCTTCAACGAGCTGGGCGGTGGAAGCATTAACCGAGCGCCGATAGGCCGAAACCATGGCAGCCTCAACCGCCTGAAGGATAATTTCCTTCGGCAATTGCTTCTCTTCCAGCACTTCATTGAAAGCCAGGCTAAATTCGTTCTTCATGCGAAAACTACTCCCCAGAGTTTCTGGCGTCATTGCCAGGAGGCCCCGCCGGGGCCGACAAAGCAATCTCCTCTTTTGTCATGAGATTGCTTCGCGCCCTCCCCTTCGACTTCGCTCAGCGTCCGCTCCCTGGCCTGGCCCACCGGGGCAGGCAGGGAGCTGGCGTTAGCAATGACATTCTATTATACACGCAGAAAAGTGGGGGTTGCCCACTTTTCGGTGTGTTCGGTGTTGGTTCTTGGTAACAAAAGTGATTTTAGCATACAAGTCCCAGATATGCAAGGTTATAATTATCCGCATGGAGCCACTTAACCTCGAAAAAGCCGCCCTGCGCGGCGAACCTTCCTACGTTTGGAGAGCGGGACAGGAACGCCGCTTAGAGATGATTTTACGCACCGCGGGCGAGCGCATCCAGGGCTGCATCCTGGAAGACGGCTGCGGCGTGGGCATGTACATCGAACATCTGCAGGTCTTCAGCGGGAAAGTATTTGGACTGGAATATGACTTCGAGCGCGTGCGAGAGGCGCATCAGCGCTCGGACCGCTCGGCTCCCGCAAGGACACCGGGACGGTGTGAACGCTCGCGGCGAAGCCTGGTGACCTGCGCGGCCGGCGAGGCGCTTCCATACCCGGCTGACAATTTTGACCTGATCCTCAGCCACGAGGTGCTCGAGCACGTCCGCGACGACCGCCAGGCGGTGGAGGAGATATTTCGTGTCCTGAAGCCCGGCGGGCGGTTGGTGCTGTTCGTCCCCAGCCGCGGCTATCCGTTCGAGACGCACGGCATTTATTGGCGCGGAAAATATCATTTTGGCAATATACCGCTGGTCAATTACCTGCCGCGCCGTTGGCGGGATAGGCTCGCTCCACACGTGCGTGTCTATTCCCGCCGCGATCTCGAAAAACTATTCGCCGGTTTGCCGCTGGGCTATGTTGAGCGCAGCATCATTTTCGGCGCGTACGACAATCTCATTGCCCGTTTCGGCTGGCTGGGCAAGTTCCTGCGGCTGGCGCTGCAATGGCTGGAAAAGACGCCGCTGAAGGCGCTGGGATTGTCGCATTTTTGGGTGGTGGAGAAATTGACTGATTGAAGTATAATCTTTGTAGAAAGGAGGAGCGATGTACGCGACCAGACTCAAAGGACAAATTACGCGCGACCGTCGCTTGATTATCGAAATTCCTCGCGATGTGACAGCAGGCGCGGTCGAAGTGATCCTGTTGCAAGTCTCTGACAAGCCCAAACGAACCGCGCGGCGCGGTTCAGCGCACCCCGCTTTTGGAATTTGGTCCGAACGAACCGATATCGCAGATACGGTCTCTTTCGCCACGGA
>JBDRTP010000218.1:0-6652 GCA_043823965.1 Chloroflexota bacterium | reverse complement strand
ATTCTCCGGCAAGGATGAGAAGGGGCAAACGGTCTGCAAATATGTATCCAACTTTCCAATTGATTGGTCAAGCGGGCTTGCCAAGTTTGCCGGTCTCATGATGAGCGGCGCAGCCGCAGCGCAAGGCGCGCCATTCTGGTTCGATATTCTAAAGAAACTGATCAACGTGCGCAGCGCAGGACCAAACCCGGCAGAGAAGGAAAAGGCCGCGGGTTAATTTTCTCTGATCGGATCGCGGCGGAATTGGCTCATATACAGGTTGTAATAGAAGCCCTTCTTCGCCAGCAGTTCCTCGTGCCTGCCGCGCTCGACGATCTCACCCTCATCGATGACCAGCACCAGGTCGGCATTACGGATAGTGCTTAAACGATGAGCGATGACGAACGAGGTGCGTCCCTGGAGTAATTTCAACAGGGCTTGCTGGATCAAGCGTTCGGTGCGCGTGTCCACGCTGGAGGTGGCCTCGTCCAGGATCAGGATGCGTGGATCGGCCAACGCGGCGCGGGCGATGGCCAGCAACTGCCGCTGTCCCTGGCTCAGGCCGGAGCCGCGTTCACCCAAAACAGTTTGATATTTTTCGGGTAAGCGCTCGATGAAGGTGTCCGCGTGGGCCAGCCTGGCCGCCGCGAAGACCTCTTCATCCGTTGCGTTCGGCCGCCCAAAGCGGATATTTTCCATCACCGTGGCACTGAACATAAAGGTATCCTGCAATACGATGCCGATCTGGGCGCGCAACGATTCGGCGGTCACGTTGCGGACATCCATACCGTCAATCAGCGTCGCGCCGCCGGTGACATCGTAAAAGCGTGGGATCAGGTTGATGATCGTGGTCTTGCCCGCGCCGGTCGGACCGACGACAGCGATGCTCTGCCCGGGCTGGGCAACAAAGCTGACACCCTTCAGCACCGGCTGGCCGTCCACATATTCTGCCGAAACATTCGAGAACTCGACCTGGCCCTTGATCTTGGGCATCGCTTTTGCATCCGGCAGATCCTGGATGGCCGGCTGGACATCCAGCAGGCCGAAGATGCGCTCCGCGCCTGCAATGGCGCTCTGGATGTTCGTCCATAGAACGGAAATTTGCGCGATGGGCTGGTTGAAGCGCTGGACGTAAGCCAGAAAAGTGATGACCAGGCCAAGGGAGACCGCCGTACCGAAAAGATTCGCTCCGTTGAGCAAGGCCAAACCGCCAGCGCAGGCAACGATGGCCAGCGCCAGGTAGCCGAGCGCCTCAAGCGCAGGGGCGAGGGCAGCCGTGAAAGCCACTGCCCGCACGTTAGCATCCCGGTTGGCGGCATTGACCGTGCGGAACTGTTCGATATTCTCTTCGGCGCGGTTGAAGGCTTGCACCTCACGCACCGCGGCGATATTCTCCTGCAACTCAGCATTGACATTGCCGATTTCAGTCCGCGTTTTGCGGAAGGCTTTGCGCGCCTGCGAGGAAAACCACAAGGTCGCGATGAGCATGAATGGCATCACTGTCATGCTGAGCAGGGCAAAGGGCACGTTCTTGTTCAACATATTGTAGGCAACCCAGACCAACAACAGGATACCGCTGGCCACGTTGACCAGGGCGAAGTTGATCGCTTGCGCGATGGTCTCGGTATCGTTGGTGATGCGGCTCATCAAATCGCCAGCCACATGCTCGGCGTAATAACTGATCGGCAGGCGGTGCAGATGCTCAAAAACATCTGACCGCAGACTTTTGAGAACGTGCTGCCCGGCCCAGGTCATCGCGAAGAAGGTGCCTCCGGTAAGAAGCGCACTCCCCACATACAGGATGACGATCAACACAATCAATCGCCCCAACCCGGCAAAACGCTCGGCCTGGGTCATGCTGCCCGCGTCGGCTTTGGGCAGGGGAAAGCCGCCCACCGTGAAGACTGATTTGATGACGGTCTGGGTATTTCCTTGTGGATCACGTCCTTCCGAAAGCCAGCAGTTCGATTGCGAGGCATTTGTCCCACCTGAAACGCCCGGGAAATCTCCGAAGGTGTTGGCGGCTGCCGGGGCAAGGTAACAGTCAACCAATTGGCCGGTCAGGTCCGGCGTGGTCACCTGCGCCCAGGTCGAAACAATTACAAACGACGCCGCAAGGATGAGCGCAGGCCAGAAGGGTTTGAAATAGTGCGCCAATCGCCCCAGAGTCTCACCGGTTCGCTTGGGTTTGGAAGTCTCTTGATCTAATATACTACGCGGGCCACCGTGGAACATGGTTTGTCTCTCCGATCTTACCTATTTACTAAGAAACGGCATCCACAGCCACGTCGCCGACAAGCTGCGAAGTGTAGATGTCCGCATAAATCTCGTTTTCTTCGAGCAGTTGTTCGTGCTGGCCGTGAGCGACGATCTGCCCCTTATCCATCACCAGGATCTGATCGGCGTTCATCACCGTGCTGATGCGCTGGGCGATGACAAAGGAGGTGCGTCCCTGCATCAGTTTATCCAGCGCGGCCTGGATCTGGGTTTCGGTCGCCAGATCCACAGAACTGGTCGAATCGTCCAGGATCAGGATGCGCGGATTTAGCAGCAAGGCACGCGCGATGGCAACGCGCTGCTTCTGGCCGCCGCTCAACGTAGCGCCGCGCTCACCTACCGGCGTAGCGTAGCCATCCGGGAAGGAGAGGATAAAATCATGCGCCGCGGCTGCCTTTGCGGCGGCAATGATCTGATCGTCAGTCGCGTCCGGTTTGCCAAAGGCGATGTTATCGCGAATCGTTCCGGCGAAGAGCGTCGTCTCCTGGAGGACAATGCCGATTTGAGCGCGCAGCGATTCCAGGGTCACGTCCCGCAGGTCGTGGCCGTCAATAGTGATGCGCCCCTCGGTCGGGTCATAGAAGCGCGGCAGGAGATTGATGATGCTGGTCTTGCCCGAACCAGTCGCACCCAGCAGGGCGATCGTTTGGCCGGGTTTGGTATCAAAACTCACCTTGTTCAGCACCGGGTCGCCGCCGCTGAAGTAGCGGAAACTGACATTAACAAACTTGACTTCGCCCTGGACCGGCGGAAGTTGAATGGCTGTCACTTTGTCGGTGACATCGTTTTTAGCGTCCAGGATCTCGAAGATGCGCGTCGCTGAGGCCGAAGCCTGGCCAAACTGGGTAATGATCATGCCAAACTGCATCACCGGGAAGAAGAGGTAGATCAGGTACAGACTGAACTCCTGCCACTCGCCAAGCGTCAGTGTGCCCTGGATGATCTGTCGGCCGCCGGCGTAGAGCGTGGTTGCCTGGCCCAGGTTGGCGATCAGGAAAACCAGCGGGAAAAGGAAAGTGAACAGGCGAGCGATGACGAGCTGCTGGTTCATCAGATTATCAGCGGCAAGATTGAATTTATTCTCCTCGCTCTTCTCACGCGTGAAGGCTTTGACCACTTTGATGCCGGCTAGGTTTTCCTGCAGAATGGTGTTCAGCGCGGATAGTTTCTGCTGAACTTTCGCAAACAATGGCTGGCTGATCCTGCCAAAGATCATGAAAAGGATCACCGCCACGGGCAGCATCCAGAGAGTGACCAGCGCCAGCCTGGCATTGGTGGCGAAGATGATGATCAGCGTGCCAGAGAACAGGAAAATCGCGCCCAGTAATTGAAGCAAGCCCTGACCGATGAACAGGCGTACCTTCTCCACGTCGTCGGTGGCGCGGATCATCAATTGGCCGGTCTGGTTGCGGTCGTGGTACGAGAACGACAGGCGCTGGATCTTGGCGAACAGGTCATTGCGCAGGTCAAAGGCGACGGACTGTGAGTTGCGCTCCGCCCAGTAAGCTTGTAAAAAAGCGAAAACCCCGCGCAGGGCGGCAAAGATGACGATGATGATGCCGGCGCGGATGAGATCCTGAGGGGCGTTGGTTTTATCGGCCGTCAATTGCGCGATTAACTGATCCTGCGTCCAACTGGCTGGATGACCCAAGAATTCCAGGATTTTGGGCAAAGCCTGGGACATAAAGGCTGCCGGGATTGTATTGAGCGCCTCGAGCACTTTTGTGGCGATCACCCCGCTGGTGACCGCATCAATGATGTTGCGCACCAGGCGTGGGACGGCCAACTGCGCCAGGGTGGCAATAATCAGGAAAATATAGGGCAAAACCGCCTGGCCGCGGTAATGTAAAAGATATTTTCCCGCGCGCAATATGCTGCCAGAGGGCGCCGGTCTGCCAGTTCTTGGATGACGATTGTGAAGAGAAAACTGTTGGTTCAAAGCAAAATCCTTTTCGAAGTCTAGAGGCTAATCTCGTTGCCTTCCAACTTACGGGCGGCCGCGGTGAGATCCTTGAGCGCGGCTGCGATGGTCTCCTGCTGCTCGGATGTCAGAACGGCGGTAAGTTCTTCCAACCAGCGCCGTCGGGCTTCGATGCCCTGCTGGATCAGGTTGCGGCCCTGCTCGGTCAGCGTGACCTGCTTGACGCGGCGGTCGGACAGGTCTTCGGTGCGCGCCAGCAGGCCCATCGTCACCAGCCGGTCAACTGTCTGGCTGGCGGCGGCGTTGGTCACCCCCAATTGATCGCCGATGTCCGAGATGCCGCACACCCCGCCGTGAAACAGGCGCATCAGGATGTGGATGTGCGACATCGAAATGCCGGAGTCGTCCATGAAGCGCTTGAAGTCATGTACCGAACGATGCATGAACACTTCCGACCACTCGCGCATAACATCTGAAAATTGTTTAGTAGGCGACATAGTTAATCATCCTAATTGGTTAAGCGGACTTAACTATATTCTACCGAGTCCAATTTGTCAAGGAAAATGCTTCGCTCAATTTGCACTATAATAGGCTTTATTGGCAATAAAATTTATGCCGATCAGGCCTTCGGCATCGAATTACCCGAATTGAACACTGGCAGCAGGCCAGGTAAGGTATATTCATGACCGACCTGTTCGACCACGCCATGCAGCAACGCATGAAGAACGAAGCCCCGCTGGCGGCGCGCATGAGGCCGCGCAGGCTGGATGAGTTCGTCGGCCAGGAGCATATCCTCGGCGCGGGCAAACTCCTGCGCCGCGCCATCCAGGCTGACAAACTTTTCTCATCCATCCTCCTGTGGGGGCCGCCCGGCACCGGCAAGACCACGCTGGCCATGGTCATCGCCAACCAGACCAAATTCCATTTCGAGACACTTTCGGCCGTATTGGCCGGCAAGGCCGAACTCAGGCAGGTGATTGACGCCGCCCGCGAGCGCCGCCGCCTGTACCAGAAGAAAACCATCCTCTTCGTGGACGAAGTCCACCGCTGGAACAAGGCCCAGCAGGATGCTCTCCTCCCGCACGTCGAGAACGGCACCTTCGTGCTGATCGGCGCGACGACCGAGAACCCGTATTTTGAAGTCATCGGGGCGCTGGTCTCGCGCTCGCGCGTCTTTCAACTGCGACCGCTGACCGAGGACGATACCGGCCGCATTCTGGATTCCGCCCTTTCGGACGCGGAACGCGGCTACGGGTCGCGCCGCATCGTTCTGGACCCGGAGGCGCGCGCCCATTTAATAGACATTTCCGGCGGCGACGCACGTAATGCGCTCAACGCCCTCGAACTGGCAGTGGAGTCGACATCTCCTGATGTCGAGGGGGTCATCCACATCACCCTCGAAGTCGCCCAGGAATCCATCCAGCGGCGTGCCGTCCTTTACGATAAAGACGGCGACGCCCACTACGATACCATCTCGGCCTTCATCAAGTCTGTGCGCGGTTCGGATCCAGACGCGGCGCTTTACTGGCTGGCAAAGATGATCTACGCCGGCGAGGACCCGCGCTTCATCCTGCGCCGCTTGATCATTCTCGCCGGGGAAGATATCGGCCTGGCCGACCCGCTGGGAATCGTCGTGGCGGCTTCAGCCGCCCAGGCCTTCGATTACATCGGCCTGCCGGAGGGGGTCTATCCCATCGTCGAGGCCACGCTTTACCTGGCAACCGCGCCCAAGTCCAACACAGCCACATCCTACTTCAAGGCCTTCGAGCGCATCGAGCAGGAAGGCGTCGGTGAGGTTCCAACCCATCTAAAAGACAACAACCGCGACGACGCCGCGCTCGGTCACGGCAAAGGTTATGTTTACCCCCACATGCAAGCGGGACATTTCACAGCGCAGCAGTATCTGCCCAAAAACCTGCTCGGCACGTATTTCTACAAGCCCTCCGGCGAAGGTTACGAGGCGCAAGTCAAAACCCGGCTGGAAATGTGGCGCGAGGCCCAGCGCGCCGCCCTCGGCATCACCCGCCGCGAGGAAATTCCCGACTTGACGCAGGAAAAGATAGACGAGTTGAAACGGCATATCAAATAACGTTTGCAAGTTTACACGTTTCCAAGTTTACACGTTCGCATGTGCCCAGAACGTGTCAACCTGCCAACCTGCCAACGTGTAGACGTGCCAACGTGTAAACGTGTAAACATTCAAACGTGCAAACATGCCAACGCTTTTCCTCATCCGCCACGGCGATAACGACTATCTGAAAAAGGGGCGTCTGGCCGGACAACTGCCCGGCGTACACTTGAACGAGACCGGTCGTGAACAGGCAGCGGAACTCGCCCGGACCTTAGCCGGCGTACCGTTAAAAGCGCTTTATTCCAGCCCGCTCGAGCGCGCCGTCGAGACGGCTGAACCGCTGGCAATGGCACTCCGCCTGGAGGTCCAGCCCCGCCCCGATCTGACCGACACCGATGTAGGTG
>JBDRTP010000217.1:0-14668 GCA_043823965.1 Chloroflexota bacterium | reverse complement strand
GAGCAGCCCAGCGGGTGACCCAGGGCCACCGCCCCGCCGTTGACATTGACGATCTCCGGGTCGAGGCCCAGCTCTTGCATCACCGCCAAGGCTTGGACGGCAAAGGCCTCGTTCAATTCGATGAGGCGGATGTCTTCCAATTTGAGGCCAGCGCGAGCGAGGGCTTTGCGCGTCGCCGGGACAGGCCCCAGTCCCATGACACGCGGCGGGACTCCTGCCGCAGCCGAAGCCAGGATACGGGCCATCGGCTTCAGTCCCAGCTCTTTGGCTTTCTCCGCGCTCATTAGCAGCAGGGCAGCCGCGCCGTCGTTGAGACCCGAGGAGTTGCCCGCCGTGACCGTGCCGCCCTCCTTGCGGAAGGCCGGGCGCAGTTTGGCCAGCGTTTCCAGGCTGGTGTCGCGCCGTGGGCGCTCGTCAGTGGTCACCACGATAGGATCGCCCTTGCGCTGCGGGATGGTCACCGGAACGATCTCCTCGGCAAATTTACCGGAGTCAATCGCGGCAATCGCTCGCTGGTGCGACCGTAGGGCAAAGGCGTCCTGCATTTCGCGGGTAAGGTGCGGGCGCTCGGCGGCAATGTTCTCGGCGGTCTCGCCCATCGCTTCGGTGCCGTACCTCTCCTGCATTTTGGGGTTCGGGTAACGCCAGCCGAGAGCGGTATCCCAGGCGGTCAGATTCCCAAAAGAGAAAGCCGATTCGGCCTTGGGAACGGAATAGGGAGCGCGCGACATGCTCTCCACGCCGCCGGCAATAAATACGTCGCCTTCACCGGCCTTGATGGCGCGGGCTGCCTGGTTGACCGCGTTCAGCCCGGAGGCGCACAGCCGGTTGAAAGTCACGCCCGCCACCTCGACCGGCATCCCGGCCAGCAGGAGCGCCATGCGGGCCACATTGCGATTATCCTCCCCGGCCTGGTTGGCGCAGCCAAAATAGACCTCCTCCACCAGCGCCGGGTCGAGTTTGTTGCGTTCGATGATGGTCTTGATGACCAGCGCGGCCAGGTCATCCGGCCGCACGGCAGCCAGCACGCCCCCTAAAGCGCCAATGGGCGTGCGGATGGCGTCTATGATCCAGACTTCGGACATGGTTCCTCCACGTTTCAGCAGAATCGGTTTCATGATTGACTTTCGTCTTGAAATGCATTATGATGCTTGTAGTAAAAGCCTTTGGGCTTCTCCTGCCCCGCGAAAAGTCGCCGAGTGTGGCGGCCTGCCCCCTTCATCGAGAAGGATCGGGCTAGCGGGGCGGGTTCGTTCAGGGGTGAAATTCAATCACTTAATCATGCACAATTTTGTTGCGGATGGCGCGCATTTCAAACCAGGGAAGTTCGGGATGCTTTTCCTGCAACTCGTTAGAGATATTCCGCGCAGCCTCGCCGATGATTTCTATCTGCCGCATGACAGCATCCTGCATCATGACATTCGCCATAAAAGCAGGTTTATCTATACCGCTGACGTAGTTTCCGATGCGGCAAATGGCATCGTAAATGTGACCGAGACGGGCGGTGTCGTCAAACTTCTTCATACAACACGACCTTGTCTTTTTCGACATTCGGCCTGATGCGCGGGCTGAGACCTTCCTCGGTGACCAAATCTACGGAGCGCCCCAGTTTTTTCTCGAGTTCCCTTTCCAGCCGGATCATCTCAAACAGACCGAATGGCGGGCGTTTTTCGGATGGCTTTAATGCCACCAAGAGGTCCACGTCGCTTTGCGGTGTTGACTCGCCGCGCGCATAGGAACCAAAGACGGAAATCCGCCGGGCGTAGGGCTTCAGCAAAGGTTCGATCTTCGTACGCAGGTCAACGAATCGGGTGTTCATGGGTCAAGTGTAGCATATTTTGCCATCATTTGCGCGGCCAGCGCGCCTCCCAGCGCGCCGATGGGCGTGCGGATGGCGTCAATGATATAGACTTCAGGTATATTTCCTCCAGATTCTTATGAGGTCATTGTTCTCTGATTCTACCACCGCATAGAAACACTGATATGTGGGTGTGTCTTAATTTGGGGGCAACGGAGTTCGACAACTCCCGTCGTCGCATGCACGGGCGAAAAACGCCGAAATATGGAGATTTCGTACTCCGCGTCCATAAGTGGAAAGCGTTGATGTATAATGAATAGCAGTAGAAAAAAACTATGACAACAACCACCCAATTTGAATTCGACGAATCCTTCGAGGAACACGTCGCCACCCTTTATGGAGAACTCGAACAGGCGATCAAATGGGATCGTCCCTCGATCCTGCTTGCAATCTATTCCTCAGAGTTCATTCGCGCCGACGCTGAAGATGCGCTGACGGCTGAATTGAATAAACTGGGGCAGACTGTCATTCAGTATCCGGTGAGCGGCCAGGACAATGCCGATATCGCTCTCAACCTGTCTCGATATCCCGATATACAGCATAGCGTTTTTTTTGTCTCAGGATTGCAATGGGGAGGCGGAGAGGCTGGAAAAAATGCTTACCGCGCATTGAATTACCGGCGTGAATTTTTTGTTGACCATCGCATTCGGGTCGTATTTTGGGTTACAGAGGAAGAAGCCATTGCCTTGCCCAACTTTGCGCCAGACTTTTGGGCTTTTCGACACCGGGTCATAGAATTCTTCGAGCTTCCTACGCCCAAGCGTACTGCGGAGATAGAAGATGAGTTGTACTGGGCCAGCAATGAAGAAAGGGCGCTGCGCCAGGATACTGATTCTAAAATTGCTTTCAGGGAAGCATTATTAAAAGACTTCGCTGAGACAAAGGAAACACTGGCGGCGCGCGCTGAACTCCTGGATACATTGGCAAGTTTGTATTGGGCCAAGTGTGATTATGAAAAATCGGCCGACCTGTGGAGACAAACCCGCCGGCTGGCAGAACGCTTAAAGGACACTCGTCTGCGAGTTAACTGTTATACCGGCCTGGGCAATATCTATCGAACCATAGGTTGGTATAAGAGGGCGATCAATGCATTTCTGCGCGCAAGTGAACTTAATCCGGCTTTCATACCCGCTTACACTGGACTTGGTATTGTGTATCGCATCCTCGGACGTTATGACGAGGCGATCAATGTCTATCAGCAGGCGATAAATCTAAACCCCAACGCAACCTCACCCTTTAATGGACTGGGTTGGGTTTTTCTTGTTCTTGGGCGGCATGATGAAGCCCTAAATTCATTTAAACGTGCTGTTGAACTTGACCCGAAACTTATCTCCGCCTGGAATGGCTCAGGTAAAACCTACGCCAGCATCGGCCGCAGCGATGAGGCGATTGCTTCTTTCCGTCAAGCCATCAAACTCGATCCCAGTTATACATTCTCCTGGATCAGCCTGGGCAACATTCTGGTTGATCTGGGCAATACCAACGATGCGATCAAAGCTTTTAAAGAAGCCATTAAAATCAACCCCAAGAACGCCCCCTCCTGGAACGGACTGGGGGGTATCTATACCCGCATCGGCCAACCCGGCGAAGCCATTGCTGCTTTCCAACGTGCGCTCGAAGGAGAGCCTCAATCTGCGGATGCGTACAATGGCCTGGGTTTCGCGTACGCCAGTCACGGGCACAGCGCGGAGGCCATCGCCAATTATCTAAAAGCCATTGAGTTAGACGCGAAATTTGTGCTTGCATTTTACAACCTGGGTAAGGTTTACAACTACCTTGGGCAAGATGACGAAGCGGTAATTTCATTCCAAAAAGCCATGAAACTGGATTCCAAGTGCGGCATCGCCTACCTGTCTCTTGCTGCTAGCTATCATAAACAGGGAAAGTCCACCGAAGCCGAGAAACTGATCGCCATTGCCCGACAGTTGATGGAAAAAGAAAAGGAGTATTATCGAGCACTGTTCGCGTCCGTTTGTGGGAAAACGGACGAGGCACTGACATTACTCAAAACTGCATTAGATAAAAAACAGGTACCTGTGGCTTGGGTGCGTCGCGACCCGGATCTCATCTTTGTCCGCGAGGATCCGCGCTTCACCGCGCTGCTGGCTGAAGGATGAAAATGTCTTTACATATTGTTATTTTACTCCTCTCTGCTGGGACTGCTGCAATTATCAGCCTGGTTTCGTTGCGGCGGCGAACTACACCCGGCGCTACCAGCATGATCGTCTTCGCTATGGCATTGGCCATCGGGACGATCTCGGACGTTCTATATCAGCAGTGGAGCGTACCCCAAAACAGGTTATTCCTGCTAAGCCTCGCCAGCCTGGGGGCGACTATCCTACCGACAACATTGTTTGCCTTCGCTCTTGAATACTCCAATCACGGAAACCGTCTGAACTGGCGCCTCCTGGCTCTGCTGGCTGTAGAACCTGCGTTATTCCAGGTTTTGCTTTGGTCGGAAGCGCGGCATGGGTTGTTCTTTGCCGGAAATGGAACAGAAACCAGCCTGGCGAGCCTCTCTAATGGGCCATTCTTTCAGATAAATACTTTATATACCTTCAGCCTCTTACTAACCGCCATCATTTTTATGGTCCAGGCTTTCAATCGCAGGCCAGGGGCATACCGGCTGCAATCCGGCACAATCCTGATCGGCATGCTGGTTCCTCTCTTGAGCGACATTATCCGTCTTGCCGGTTTTAATCCTGTTCCAGACCTGGCCTTGACACCGCTTGCCTACGCCGTCACAGGCTTGACTCTTTCCTACGCTCTCGCCCGTTATCGTCTGCTAGACCTCATTCCCATCCCGCGTGAGACTGTCGTTGAAGGAATGAAAGATGGTTGGATGGTCTTGGATACGCAGAATCGCATCGTTGACTTGAACCCTGCCGCAGAGGCAGTGGTCGGCCTGCCGCGTCACAAACTCCTCGGTCAGCCTGCAGAAAAAAACCTGCGCGACTGGCCAAACTTATTGGAACGCTCCGTTGTTGATATGAAAGCATTGGACGTGGTCAGGAGTGTGAATATACAAGATGAATGGCGATCTCTGAACCTGCGTGCCCATCCTTTGACGGACCGGGATGGAAAGCTTCTTGGACATGTCGTTGTCTGGCGCGATATCACCGAGCGTCGCAAGACAGAAGAGGCTCGCCAACGGGAGCGCGATGAAATGTTCATATTATTGCGCGCGATTTATGGCGCAGCCAGCCGGGCGCAAAATATGGATGACTTCCTGACAGCCTCCATCTATCAAATCGTGTACACGTTCCAAAGTAAATCCTGTCTTATATTTCTCAAAGATGAAACAGATGATGAACGCGGATCTGACAGACTGCTGCTTGCTGCCCATTATGGCCTTTCGACTGAGGCTGTGAACAGTATGACAACCGTCATGATAAAAAGCGATATGGTAGCATGGGTTTTTGAAAACCAGGAACCATTTTTCATTCCAGACATAAGTACTGATCCACGTGTACCTGAATCTATGCAAGGAGCGGGCCATCTATCTCTCCTAATTATCCCAATGGCTGTTGAAGGAAACCTGCTGGGCCTGATAAGCCTTTCGCGCGAGGGAAGCTCTCCCTATCGCACAGACGAAATTGCCCACTTAACAGCATTAGCTGAAGAAATTGCGTCATTTATCAGTACTGATCGTAGGCGACAATTGACAATAGCCTTGGCAGAACGGCAGCGTCTGATTCGCGATTTGCACGACTCCGTTACCCAGAAACTCTATGGCTTGGTTACCATTACAGAGGCTGCTCAGGCTGGATTGGATGCCGGATCGAAGGCTGGGTTGGAGGTTGTACCAGCCCAGATATTTTCACGCATTGGCGAGCATGCGCGTCAAGCATTGAAAGAAATGCGCTTATTCCTTTTCGAGTTACAGCCGATAAATCTCGAGCGCGAAGGACTTGTTACAATCTTGAATCAACGTTTAGTAGCCGTGGAAGGCAGGGCAGATATTAAAGCAAGGTTACTGGCAGACGATAATATCTCCTTACCCTTCGAGAAGGAGTTAGCTTTATACTACATCGCTCAAGAAGCACTCAATAATATTTTGAGGCACGCTGCTGCGAAATCGGTGAACATCCGCTTAAAACAAGGAAGAATCAATGTTCTACTAGAGATTGAAGACGATGGGGGCGGATTTGACCCCCGAGTAGTTGATCATGGTGGTATGGGATTGCGAAACATGCGTGAACGAGTATCCCAGATCGGCGGAAAAATAAAAATAGTCTCGACCCCTGGGAAAGGTACAAGAATCACTGTGACCGTCAGTAAGGATAGACGTTCAAAAGCGAGACCTAGAAGGCGGTGAACCCATGGAAAAAATACGTGTGCTCGTAGTAGATGACCAAAATGTAGTTCGGGAAGGGTTTGTAGCAATTCTCTCGTTCCAGTCAGATATCGAGGTGGTAGGGCAGGCAGAAGATGGGATTCAAGCTCTCGAGTTGGTCAAAACTACACAACCAGACGTAATCCTCCTCGATCTGGTTATGCCTCGGCAAGATGGCCTGACTACCATTCCGATGATCAAAGAAATAGCGCCAGACGCACACATACTGGTTCTTACCAGTTTTGCTGAAGGCGAACGAGTCTTCCAGGCAATAAAAACTGGAGCTACAGGGTACTTGCTCAAGGACGCCACGCGCGAGCAACTATTACAAGCCATCCGGGATGTGGCCCATGGGCAGGCATCTCTGCACCCTTCTATCGCCCTCAAGGTGATTCGAGAGATCAACAACCCAGAGGAACTGCTATACACTGCTGATCCGCTGACTCCACGCGAGTTAGAAACTTTACGCTTGATCGCGCGCGGACTCACCAATCAGGAAATTGGAATGGAACTTCACGTTCACGAACGGACAATCGCAAAAAAGGTGAGCAGCATCTTGGCTAAACTTCAACTGGCAAATCGCACCCAGGCTGCCCTTTATGCTTTACGCAAGGGGTTATCTGATGAACCACTCGACGAATAGATTCTCTGGTCCAGAGGAGAATGAGCTTAGTGAACGATGAATACAACCCAGAACGCCTTTGATTCACTGTATTGATTTTCCTCTTGTAAATGGAAAGAGAAATTGGGATTCTATTTTCAGTAACAAGTTTCTTCGAAATCCTAGCCACCTGATGGGGCAATTTCATGGAAATAATGGACAAGGCCCGAAGAAATTATGTATATGTCAAAAACCTTTCGGCCATATTACCGCTATGAACCTACAACCACCGACCAGACATAGGACAGCACAACGGTCAAAGTAAATGTAAACTAGCATAGAAGCTCTGCAGATTAACGAAAATGAATATGCTTACCTACATTATCATCTTACTATTGACTGTCGGTACTACCCTTACTATCCTCATAGTGTCGATAAGGAGACCAAACACCTCGGGTCTCATCAGCCTGATCGTCTTTGCGTTGTCAATAATAATGTGGATAACAGCGTACACTTTATTGTTGACCGGCGTTCCACCAACTGGTTTTTTTTGGCTAGGATTCACAAAACTTTGTGGGACAATAACAACAACAGCTTTCTTTACCTTCGCCCTCGAATACACAAAGCGCCAACATTTGCTTACCTGGTTTAGCGTAAGCCTATTGGCTGTAGAACCCGCATTTATTCAGATACTGCTTTGGACTGACCAGCTGCACAGCAAATATTCCACCGGATACGCGATGGATGCAACAGAAACAATCCAGGCTGGTAGCTTATGGTTTTGGATAGATGCGATCTATTCCAATAGTCTTGTGCTAATAGCAATATTTCTATTCATACAAACATTCATTCGCAAATCGGGACAATACCGACTACAATCCGGCACGATCCTGGCAGGAGCATTCATACCCATTTTGATCAAAATGATTAATCTTGTTGGTCTTACAATCATTTATAACTATGACCTTACGCCAATTGCTTTTTCTATCGCGGGTTTATTTTTTACTTACGGCCTCTTCCATTATTATCAACTTGAATTCAGTGCGGTCGAACGGGATATTGTTGTTGAAAAGATGAAAGACGGATGGGTCGTATTGGACATGCAAAATCGTATTGTCGACCTTAACCCTGCGGCAGAGGCATTGATTGGTTTAGATCGCAACAAGATCTACGGCCAATCTGCTGAAAATATCCTGAGCGACTGGCAAAACGTTATAAAGCGCGATAGAAACATAAAGGAATTAGTCATAAATAAGAGCGTAAAAAATCGAGAGGGCTGGCGATATTTGAACATTGGCAGTTCTCCTTTGACCGATCAGTCAGGACACTTTATTGGGCAGGTTCTTGTTTTGCGCGATATCACTGAGCACAAAATGGCAGATGAAGCTCGGCAACAATCACATGCTAAATTGCTTAATCTACTTCGTGCGATTTTTAGCACGGCCAGCCAGACACTGAATCTGGAGGATTTCTTAACAGAATCTATTCAGCAATTAGTCTACTCATTCCACAGCCAATCGGGTGTTATTTTTTTCTTGGATGAACATGGGGATGAATCTGATAAGCACAGTCTGTCAATAGCCTCTCATTATGGTCTTTCAACCCAGGATATGGATATTCTGTCTTCTTTAAATGTAAAAAACAATCTAGTAGCATGGGTTCAAGAATTCTATGAACCCCAATCCATTCCAGATATTAGCGCGGACCCACGCTTTTCTAAGGTTATGCAACAAATTAGCCATAGAGCTCTTTTGATATCACCGGTGGATGTAGAAGATCGGGTCCTAGGTGTGATATGTTTATTACGAGAAGTAGGGCTTGTTTATCGTAGGGACGAAATCATAAATATGGCCGCAATATCAAAGGAAATTGGAACTTATATCCAGGGCAACCGTCAACGCCAATCGGTGATAGCTTTAGCGGAACGGCAACGATTGGTGCGTGATCTACATGACTCCATCTCACAAAACTTATATGGAGTAGTTGCCTTGACTGAGGCAGCAAAGGCTGGATTGGAGGTCAAATCCCTCGAGAGTCAAGCCGATTTTTTATCTCACATTGGTGAAACTGCACGGTTGGCGGTCAAGGAGATGCGCCTTTTCCTCCATGAGCTGCAACCAGTTGATCTCGTACACGAAGGGCTTGTTCCGGCTTTACATCAGCGTTTAGAGGCTGTTGAAGGTCGCTCTGATGTCAAAGCAGTACTAATCACAAACTATAATGGCTCCCTACCCTTAAAAACAGAGGTGATGTTGTATTACATCACCCAAGAGGCATTGAACAATGTATTGAGACATTCTCACGCCAAATCTGTGACCGTTCGATTGAAACAAACAACCATGAATGTCACACTCGAGATAGAGGATTTCGGGTGTGGTTTCGACATAACGCAAGTTGGTAATGTAGGTATGGGAATAAGAAACATGCGAGAACGAGCCTCTCTTGCCGGAGGAACATTTATGATCACTTCAACCCCTGGGAAAGGAACGAAAATCACCGTTATTTTACAGAGGGATGGAAGATGACCTAAAATAATATCCGTTTGCTCGTTGTCGAAGACCAAAATGTAGTCCGTGAAGAGTTTGTAGCAATTCTCTTGTTTCAATCAGACATCGAAATGGTTGGGCAGACAGAAGATGGGATTGAGGCTCTCAAACGCGTCGAAGAAAAACGACCGGATGTTATCCTGCTCGATCTGGTTATGCCTCGACAAGATGGCCTGACTGAGGTGGATAAGATTCTTTGGACACGAAAACGGGTCAGTTTAAGATGCACTCCGTTTCTAATGGGATGTTGCTTCAGAATATAAAATAAGATACAATCCTTTTATGACTAGTGGCGCGTCATCTTTTAACCCCACGGGTAAATATATATCCTCCGAGCTACTTGAAATCGCCATTGAAATGGCCCAAAACGGCGATAAAAAAGGCATACGGGAACTGCTCCAGCTTATCGTTAAAGAAGATCCGACCGACGAGTTGGCTTGGATCTGGTATGCCAGTACCTCTCCCACCATCCAGGAACGTATTAAAACCCTGGAGGAGTTCCGCAAGCGAAATCCCGAAAATGAACGTATAAGATACTTGTGTGAGTCTCTCGCAGGAAGCTTCGCCAAAGAACAAAAGACAATTGCAGATGGCACCTTTCCCGGCAATACATTCGCCTGCCCGAATTGCACCAACACCATCGCCGTTACTTACCGAGTAGGTGCTGCGCACAGCACCTGCCCCAGCTGTGCTGCCGAAGTATATCCTCCCGGACCTCTAGACCTGTCAACCCCTCCCGAACTGCTCGAGGCCTCTACAATCGCATCCTCAGATTCATCTCCGGTTCAGTTGTCGTTACTTGATCAACTGGCTACCGAACCTTCACAATCGGAGGCCGAGCTTCAAGATTTTGAGAACAACGGATGCTCAAAACACCATCTCGGTTTAGCTTTGGATTTTTACATATCTGGCGATAAAAAAAGTGCCAGGGAGCTTCTTGAAGCGTTCACAAGAGAAGACCCACTAAATGAATTAGCTTGGATTTGGTACGCCAATACATTCCCCACACCCCAAGAGCGTATCCAGACCCTTTATAAATACTTGACCTTAAACCCACAAAATCAACGCGTCCTCGCCTATTGTAAATTTCTCCGCGCGACCATAGAAACTCCTAAGATAAGTACACCTGCTGGACCTTCCCCAACCTATACTCAATCCGATATCCTCTTCGAAACCAAACTACCTGCCTCCACACCAGACCCTGAACTTGGTCTTGTCGATTTTCTTCATCATTCGAAATATTATCAAATCTTAGCCTCTTCAATACGAACACCTACACAAAAATCGAAACCCATTCTCATCGGATTGAGTAAATCAGCGCGCCAGCTACGCTGTCCCAATTGTCTGCGTTATAATGTGGCCGAGAGATATCCAATCAAATGGAGATTTGCTATCCTAAATGCCTTTATAATTGTAATTACGCTTGGGATCTGGATGATTTTTCTCCTCCGCACCGAAACATCAAAAAGGAAAGATAATAAGAAATTCATTTGTTCCTCTTGTGGATATTCCTGGGGGTAATCAGCAATTTTTCCCTGGATCAAAGCCTCCCGTTGCGGAGCTTCACGTTCACGAACGAACGGTCGTAAAAAAGAGAGCAGCATTTTTGCAGGAGCTTTATCTATAGTGTGCACGCAAAGGTTGTCACTGCGGGCTGCAAAACCTCCCGATTTTGTTCGAGGTCTGGAGACTACGGAGTCCGCGTCCCGACATGGTTAGCGTGCATACCTGAAGCATCCGCGTCGCAGGTTCTTAATTGAGTCCTGATATAATCAACCCGTATGGCTTCCATCTTCACCTCCAAGCACATCCTCCTGGGCGTCACCGGTTCCATCGCGGCCTACAAGGCCGCGGAGCTGGCCTCCAGGCTCACGCAGGAAGGCGCACAAGTGGATGTGATCCTCACCCCCGCCGCGGAAAGATTCGTCGCTCCGCTGACCTACCAATCCGTAACCGGACGCAGGGCCTTGACCGACGCCGAATTGTGGGGTGGTGAGGCGCACGTGCTGCACGTGGGATTGGGGCACAGCGCCGACCTGCTCGTCATCGCTCCCTGCACGGCCAATACCCTCGCCAGGCTGGCGCACGGGAGCGCGGATAACCTGCTGACCATCACGGCGCTGGCCGCCCGTTGCCCGATCCTGCTTGCCCCGGCCATGGACGTGGGCATGTTTGCCCATCCCGCCACACAGGAAAATGTCCGCATCTTGAGCGAACGCGGCGTGCACTTTGCCGGACCCGGCGAGGGGCGCATGGCCTCCGGTCTGACCGGCAAGGGACGCATGCTCGAACCGGCTGAACTGCTCGGCCACATCCGGCTGGTCTTAGGCAAGAACGGCAAACTGGTTGGCAAGAAGGTGGTCGTCACTGCGGGCGGGACGCAGGAGGCGATCGATCCGGTGCGCGTGATCACCAATCGTTCGTCCGGCAAGCAGGGCTATGCCCTGGCCCAGGCTGCCATCGATGCGGGCGCGCAGGTGACGCTTATCACAGCCCCGACCTCCTTGACCGCACCGGTTGGGGCGCGCCTGATCGAGGTGCGTACAGCCGGGGAGATGCTGGAGGCTGTACTGGCCGAATCTGCCGGAGCCGAGGCGCTGCTCATGGCGGCCGCAGTGGCCGACTTCCGCCCGAAAAAGATCGCCGCAGACAAGCTCAAGAAGCGGGACGGGATCCCGCAGGTCGAGCTGGAGGCCGCGCCGGATGTCCTCGAAACGGTAGCCGGCCTCGGGTCCGGAGAGAAACGGCCAGGCGTGGTGGTAGGGTTCGCTGCTGAGAGTCGCGATCTCATGAAAAATGCGTCTGCAAAACTCTCATCCAAGAAACTCGATATGATCGTCGCGAACGACGTCAGCGCGCCCGATTCAGGTTTTGCGGTGGATACCAACCGCGTCACCCTTTTATTTGCAGACGGCAGGGAAGAATCCCTGTCACTGATGAGCAAGGCCGAAGTAGCCGAAGCGATCATCGAACGCGTTGCAGCCATGCTGGAGGCGAAATAACGATGCGAATACTGGTCATATCGGACGTCCACGCCAACCTGACGGCGTTGGAGGCTGTGCTGGCGGATGCCGGAGAGGTGGACGAAGCCTGGTGTCTGGGTGATATCGTCGGGTATGGCCCAGACCCAAACGAATGTATCCAACGCATCCGCAGCCTGCCCAATCTGACCTGCCTGATCGGCAACCACGACACCGCCGCCAACGGCAACCTGGCGCTGGCAGCCTTCAACGACGACGCCCACCGGTCGCTGCTCTGGCATAGAGAAACTCTGAGCAAAGAAAATCTGGCCTTCTTGACTGGCTTGCCGGGCGAGGTGGTAAGGCGCGGGGATGTCTCACTGGCGCATGGCAGCCCACGCGACCCAATCTGGGAGTACGTGATGAACGCCTTGACCGCCCGCCTCAACCTGGGCTTTTTCTCGACTCCCTGGTGCTTCGTGGGACATTCGCACATGCAGGTCATTTTCCAGCACTGCGCGGAGGAAGACAACATGGAGATCATCGTTCCGCCGGTGGGCGATAACTATGAATTGACCGCTCGCGCCATCCTGAACCCAGGCTCGGTCGGACAGCCGCGCGATCGCGACCCTCGGGCGGCATACGCGTTGTTCCACCCCGAGAGGCGGGTCTGGGAACCGCGCCGGGTGGAATACGACATCCGGGCAGTGCAGAAGCGCATCCTGGCAGCCGGCCTGCCAGCCCGACACGCCGAACGTCTGGCTGGCGGGTGGTGAGATAAAGGATGAAAGATGAAGGATGAAAGATGAAAGCCGTCACGCCGATCGTCTGGCAGGAGGCTGGTGAAATGGCATCCAATCGCGAGCCTCTATGGTTGGATTGGGCCAAAAGCCTGCAAGCCATTGCCCAAAATGGCCTGACTTTCAGCCAGGATCCCTTCGAGATCGAGCGCTATGAAGCTGTGCGGCAGGTCGCCGCGGAGATGATGGCAGCCGGTTCGGGCGCTGACCTGGAGAAGGTCCTGGATTTGTTCAAGGATAACGTGGGTTACATGACCCCCAAAGTGGATACGCGCGGGGTCGTCTTCCGCGATGGCGCGATCCTGCTGGTCAAAGAACTTTCAGATCACAAATGGACTTTGCCGGGCGGCTGGGCTGACGTCAACGAATCCCCCAGCGTGGCCGTTGTGCGCGAGATCCGCGAGGAGGCCGGTTTCGAGACGCGTGCCGTCAAGCTGCTGGCCGTCTACGACCGCAATCCCCATCATCCCTTTAGCGCGTATAAATGATTCGTCCGCTGCGAAATTACGGGCGGCGCTCCAAGCGAAAGCATCGAAACCAGCGGGGCGGCTTTCTTCCGGGAGGGCGAAATCCCTGAGTTATCCCTGGCGCGGGGGACCCCGCTCCAGATCACCCGCGTGTTCGAACATGACCGGCACCCCGAATGGCCGACAGATTTTGATTGACAAAGGAACTATTTCCAAGCATGGGACGTCTGTAGAGCAAACCCCATCCAAAATTCTTCTCAGGAGGAGAAGCCATGACCAAACGAATTGTCCTCGCAATTGTCATCCTGGCCGCTTTACTGTCTGCCTGCGGTGCAAAAGCTGCCCCCACGCCTTCCCCGGATTTCATCAATTCGAAATCGGTCGGCGCCGCGCCGCAGCCTGAAGCACCCAGGGAATTGCCGCCTGGCGCCAGCGCATACGACGCGTATACGGCAGATACCAGCGGCAGCAGCGTGCTCCAGGAACGGCTGGTAATCCAGAACGCCGACCTGAGCATCGTCGTCGCCGACCCACAGGCCAAGATGATCGCCATCGCCGAAATGGCCAAAGGGATGGACGGGTTTGTGGTCTCTTCGAACCTGTATCAGACCTACCTCCAGAGCGGCGGAACGGCGCCCGAAGGCGCCATCACGATCCGCGTCCCGGCCGAGAAACTGGATGCGGCGTTGAGCCAGATCAAAGCCAACGCGGTCGAAGTCCGCAATGAGAATCGCTCCGGTCAGGATGTCACCGATCAATATGTGGATCTGCAATCACGCTTGAAGGCCAAGCAGGCCGCCGAGCAGAAGCTGCTCCAGATCATGGAAAAAGCCGAGAAAACCGAGGATGTGCTCAACGTTTTCTATCAATTGAGCACCGTCCAGAGCGATATCGAGGTACTAAAGGGCCAAATCAAATACTACGAGCAGGCTGCGCTCCTGTCGGCCATCAGCGTGACACTCATCGCCGAAGCGACCATCAAGCCGATCGAGATCGGTGGTTGGAAGCCGCAGGGCGTGGCGCGGGATGCCGTCCAGGCGTTGATCTACTTCTTCCAAGGATTTGTGAACTTCCTGCTCTGGCTGGTCATCTTCATCCTG
>JBDRTP010000216.1:0-2290 GCA_043823965.1 Chloroflexota bacterium | reverse complement strand
GCTGTGAATTTGAAGTGAGGTGGCAAACCGCTTCAAAGAAGTGGAATTTATTTTAGAGGGGCGAGGTTGCCCTCGCCCCTCTAAAGATTTACCTGAGTGATCGGTTAACTTTTAGGGCCAGATGCGCTCGGGCGGGTATTGGCCGGCGTGATATTCATACACGGCAATAACCGGATTTGCACAGTCGCCCGTAGGCGTGCAGGTCAGGATGCCGGTCAGGCCCTTGAAGTCTTTGGTGGCGAACATCGCATCGCGCAGCGCCTGGCGGCCGATGTGCAGTGTGCCATCCGCATCTTTAACGGCGGCCTTCTCGATCGCAGCAAAGATCAACATAGCCGCGTCATGAGAGTGGGCGTGGAAGATGCTGATCGGATCGGTGCCGAACATCTCCTTGTACTTCGGCAGGAACACGCTGGTATATTCTGCAGCAAACGCCGCCAAGTCAGGGCTGGATACGAACAGTCCCTCGACTGCCGCGCCAGCGCCCTCGGGCACGTCAGGCGAGAACATGCCGTCGGCGCCCATCAGGTAGATGTTCTCCAGGCCGGAGACTTCCTTGGCCTGGCGGGTGATCAGAGCGCCCGCCTTGACAAAGATGGGGTAGTAGATTATCTGCGGCTGGTCGACGGCGATCTTGGCCAGCGCGGACTTGAAGTCGGTCGCGTTGGGGTCCACCGCTTCCTTCGAGGTGATCGTGCCGCCCAGTTTCTTGAACGACTACGCGAAGACCTCTTGCAGTTTTTCGTCGTACAGGCTGCCGTCATGGATGGTGGCGGCCTTGGTGACCTTCAGGTGTTCAAAGGCAAACCTGGCCGCGGCCGCGCCCTGGTGCAGGTCGCTGTGCGCCGTGCGCAGATAACCAGGATAGTTGTTGGGGTTGCCAGCCAGAGTCAGGTCGGGAGCGGTGTTGGAGGGCGAGACGATCGTGAAACCGGCCTGCGAGAGCAGCGGTACGGCCACACGCGCCGCGCTGGAGCAGGATGTGCCGATGACAGCTAAAAGCGTCGGGTCGGCGGATAGTTTGGTGCCGGCCGCCTGGCCGCCTTCAGCAGAGCAGCCATCGTCCTCGCCGGTCAGCTGAACGCCGTGACCGAGTACCTGGCCCTTCAGAGCCATCGCGACCTCGATGCCGTTGCGAGAGTCAATGCCCAGGGTCTCATCTGGGCCCGAAATAACCAGGGCATAGGCGATGTGGATCGGGTCGCCAGGGGCGACATCCACGCAGCCGATGGCATCGGTGCACTCATAGGGTTTTGCCTTTGGACCGCAGGCAGCAAGCAACATGCTGGCGACGATTATTAGAGAAAACACGACAAACAAACGTTTAGACATTTTCTTCCTCCTCGAAATGGTTGGTTGAATGTTTCTTTAACTTATCGAAAATCGAGTATACGGTATTGTCTCCGCAGCCTCACCTCCTCTCGTTTATTTGTAATATCTCTTGGGTAGCATACCTGTAATCTTACAGTATATCACGGGCTAGGTCAAGTGGTATTAACGCGGGAATTGCTCCTCCAGCCATTTTTGTGGGTCAACTTGTATTCCATTAACCCAAATCTCCCAATGAAGATGCGGCCCGGTGACGCGCCCCGTGCCGCCGACCTTCCCGATAATATCTCCTGTCTCGACCTTTTGACCGACCTGGACCAGGATCTCGGATTGGTGCCAGAATCCGCTAAAGACGCCCCAGCCGTGATCAATGAGCGTAGCCTTTCCTCGCACATCGAGTGGGCCAGCAAAAACGACCACACCTGGCGCGGGCGCGGTGATCGGAAGGCCAATCCCGCCGTGATAGTCTACGCCAGTGTGGAAGCCGTAGATTTCTTCATTTGTGCCGATGCCGATGTACGTGCGGCGGTTGCCGAATTTGGAGGTAAAGTAAGTTTGATTCGCATAGAGGGAGGCAGGGCTTTTAAAGACTCCCTGCCAGTGCCGTTGAGGAGTGGCCGTTGCCGTGATGGACGAAATTTGCGCGTTTTCTGGTTCTGTGATGGCCGGGTCAATCGTCTTCTCCTCGACGAATAAGGTTTCCTGGCGATAATACCCGGAAGCAATAAGCACATTCTGTTCGAATGACTGGATGCTGCCGTCCGCGAGCGTGGCATCCAGGCGAAGCGGATAAATGCCTGGTTCAAGCATGGCATGTACGCCCTGCAAAGCCACCCAGGAGCTGCCATTCATTTGGAAGAAGTTCAGGGGGTGGTCAACAAGCATCCCCCCCAAGGTCACGGGTTGTGTGACGGTCGTAAGGATTTGTATCGTACCGCCTTGCACGAGCGGAAGAGGGGTC
>JBDRTP010000215.1:0-14085 GCA_043823965.1 Chloroflexota bacterium | reverse complement strand
GTGGCAAAGGTGACGGGCTTGAAGCCAGAGGACTTGCAAAACCAAGCACGGCGCATGTGAAGAGCCAGAAAACGGGGAATTGATGTATAATCACGGTGCAAAACTATAGTGCAAAAGGATTGTGCCATGCCTGTTATCCGGGAACGCCTGAATCTGTATCTCACCAAGCCGCTGATGGACGACCTGCGTCGTACTATCCCCGCCCGCGAACGCACGCGCTTCGTGGAGGAAATCCTGGCGCGTGAACTGCGCCGCCGCAAGCTCAAAGCCGCCATTGAGGCCTCTTATGGCGCATGGAAAGACGAAGATCATCCCGAATTGGCGACGCCTGAAGATATAGACCGCTGGATCGAAGAAGGTCGTAAGGGATTCACACGCGATTTCTCTGCAGAGTGGGGAAATAGTGAGTGATTATTTGCTGGATACCAACATTTTGATCCTCTATTTCCGCAAAGCGGAAGGGTATGACGATCTACTGGACGCCTTGTCAGGGGATGATGGGTTGTACATTTCCGCAATAACGCGCCTCGAGATCGTGCGCGGAATGCGCGACCGTGAACGAGAGGCTACATTTGATTTGCTTGACTCTCTGCAAACAATCCCGATGACCGCCGACATCGCAGATTTGGCAGGAGAACTCATCCGCTCGTGGCAGATTCGCGGCGTCACCCTCGGCGAAGTGGACGCAATCATCGCCTCCTCCGCGCTGCACAAAGGCCTGACGCTGATCACGACCAACGTCCGACATTTCCCGATGCCCGAACTAGCCGTTTTCCAGGCGGACGAAGAGGGGCATCTCACACCGCGCGTGTAGGTTCATGGAATTCGCTGTCGAAGGCCCCCTCCTCGGGCAGTCAAACCTTTGTGAGCCTATCCTCCGCCTCCTGCCGGACTGGTTCGGCATCGAGGCTGCCATCCTGAACTACGAAAAAGAGATTGACAGCCTGCCCACCTTCCTGGCGAAGTCCGGCGGGCAGGTGCTTGGCTTTTTGAGCGTAAAGCAGCACTACCCCGAATCAGCAGAAATCTACGTGATGGGTGTGCGGCCTGAGGCGCGTCACGGCGGCATCGGGCGGGCGTTGATGCAGGAGGCCGAGGCCTATCTGAAAAGCCGTGGCGTGGAATACCTCCAGGTCAAGACTCTCGGCCCGACCAACCCCGATCCCGCCTATGCCCAGACGCGGGCGTTCTACCTTGCGATGGGCTTTCGTCCGCTGGAAGAGTTCGAACTAATCTGGGATGAGCACAACCCGTGCCTGATTCTGGTCAAAAGGCTTTCTTGATGGGTTACTTTGACGAACTGCGCCCGCTGGTCGGTCATCGCCCGCTCCTGATGGTCGGCGCGGCGACGCTAATCGTGGATGAGCAGGATCGCCTCCTGCTGCTGAAACGCTCCGACAGCGGCTGCTGGGGACCGCCGGGCGGGGCGGTGGAGCCGGGGGAGATCGTCGAAACGGCGGCCCGGCGCGAGGTCCGCGAAGAGACGGGACTGGAGGTTGGGGGAGTTTCACTGTTTGGCGTCTTCTCCGGGCCGGAGTTGTTCTACCGCTACCCCAACGGCGACGAAGTCTATAATGTCACCATTGTCTATCTGGCGCGTGGGTCGCATGGCAAAATCAACCTAAACGGCGAGCACACCGACTGGCGCTGGTTCGCGGCGGCGGACATCCCGGAAAACATCAGTCCGCCGATCAAGCCGGTGATCGAGCAGTTTGTTGGAAAGAATGGCTAACCTGAACCGTTTTTCCATTGCCATCAAAGCCCTGCGCCAATTGTAGCGCGGATTTTTAGCCTGCCTCCTCCGTCCTGCATAAAGGAAAATATTTCATTGCAACAATATGCCATTTGTGGTATCTTAGCCGCATGGAGTTTGCAAGCCTGATCCAGATTGTAGGCGATGAGCCGCTGTTCGAAACCAGCCTGCTTTTGGCCGGCGAGGTGGACGGGCGCGATGTGCGCCGTCAACTCTCGCGCTGGACGAAGGCCGGCCGGCTGTATCAATTGCGGCGCGGACTATATGCGCTGGCTCCGCCCTATCAGAAAGTCAAGCCGCATCCCTTTCTCATTGCCAACCGCATGGTGCGCGGGTCGTACGTCAGTTGCCAGTCGGCGCTGGCGTATTACGGACTCATCCCGGAATATACCCCCGTCACGGTCAGTGTTTGTGCGCGGCGGCCCGGCCGCTGGGAAACGCCGCTGGGGGCGTTTGAGTTCCGGCATATCAAACCGGATGCCCTGCGCGGTTACCAACGCCTTGACTTGGGCGGCGGGCAGGCGGCTTTTGTCGCTTCGCCAGAAAAAGCCATGCTCGACCTCATCCACTTTACCCCGCGCGCCGACACCCCCGAGTATCTGCGTGAACTGCGTTTGCAGAACCTGGAACGTGTCAGCGTGGATACACTGGATCGGATGGCAGAGCAAGCCCAAAGTCCGAAATTGAAGCGGGCGGTGAAGATCATCGCCGCGCTGGCGCAAGCCGGGTCCGAGTACGAGTCGTTATGAAAGAGTATCTGGTTGAACTGGTCCGTTCTGCGCCCACGCCCGCCCAGGCGCGCAACCGGGCGCGCGAATACCTGCAGGCGCGCATCCTCGGCGCGTTGCAGCGCGCCGGCGCGATGATCCCGCTCGCGTTTCATGGTGGTACGGCGCTGCGTTTTCTCTATACCACAGGCCGTTATTCCGAAGACCTGGATTTTGCGCTCGAAAGAGCCAGGCAGAATTACGATTTTCGCGCTTACCTGCAAGCCATCCGGCGGGAGTTTTCAACCGAAGGGTATGCCGTGGAACTCAAAGTGAACGACACGAAAGTTGTGCACCATGCCTTCGTGCGTTTTCCTGCTTTGCTTTTCGAGTTGGGGTTCTCGGCGCACGAGAGCGAAGTCGTGGCCGTAAAACTGGAAGTGGACACCAGCCCTCCAGCAGGCGCGCAATTGGAGACGACGGTCGTCCGCCGCCACGTTCCTCTGCAACTCCAGCACCATGACCGTGCCTCGCTGCTGGCGGGGAAACTCCATGCGGTGTTGCAGCGCCCCCACCTCAAAGGCCGCGACCTGTATGATTTGTTCTGGTATCTGAGCGATCCCAACTGGCCCGCGCCAAATCTGACTTTGTTGAACAACGCGCTGGAGCAAACCAACTGGCTGGGTGGCCCTTTGAATGACGCCAACTGGCGCGCCGCCGTGCGTGACCGCATACAGGACATCTCCTGGGAACAAGCCAGGAATGACGTGCGCCCATTTTTGGAGATCCATGCCAATGTGGATTTGTTGGGCGGCGAGAATCTCTTACGGCTCTTGAAATGAGTCTCCACCTTCCTCATGCCCTCAAAGCCCTACGCCAGTTGGGACCTCGACAGGTGGGGCTTTACGCGCTCTACAAGGTTGGGCTGGCGACAGGGCATTATCGAAGGATAGAGAAGAGAGAGAAGAGAATAGAGAACAGTGCTTTGCGTCCTCTGTTTACTTTTCCGGCGCGAGAAGAATTACTGTCTGTGCTTGGCCAAGACGGCCAGTCCGCCCTGCTCGCCGAAGCGGACGAGATCGTCAGCGGCAAAGTCCGCCTTTTCGGCGGCGAACCTGTTGACTTGAAACTCACCCTCGACGCGCCTCTTGCCCACTGGACCGATTACGAAACCGGCAAGGCCAAACTTCGACCTTTGACGTTTGACATTAAACTGATCTGGGAACCGGCGCGTTTTGGGTGGGCGTTCACACTGGGTAGGGCTTACCACCTGACCGGGGATGAAAAATACGCCGAGGCCTTCTGGCGCTACTTCGAAACCTTCACCGACGCCAACCCGCCCTGCCTCGGGCCGCACTGGATGAGCGGACAGGAAGTAGCCCTCCGCCTGATGGCTTTTGTCTGGGCGGCGCAGGTTTTCGACGCCGCCCCCGCCTCCACGCCGGAGCGCAAGTCGCGCTTGGCGCAATCCATTACGCATCACGCATTACGCATTACGCCGACCCTCGTCTACGCCCGTTCTCAAAACAACAATCATCTGCTGACTGAGGCCGCCGGTCTGCTCACGGCCGGGCTGGCTTTGGCGGAGCATCCGCAGTCGGAAAAGTGGCGCGCCCTCGGCTGGAAGTGGCTCAATCGAGGCTTTCAGGCCCAGATTGACGGCTATGGTGAACATAGTCAGCACAGCACGAATTATCATCGCTTGATGCTGCAGGTGGCGCTGTGGGTAAAGGCTTTAAACACAAAGGCTCACGAAGGAAATCTTCGTGCTCCTTTGAGTCCGCCTGCCCCCGCTTTTTGGGGGTTGTGTTTAAAAAGGCTTGCCCCCGCGACCCACTGGCTGTATGCCCTGCTCGACCCCGTTTCAGGCCGCGCTCCAAACCTGGGCGCAAATGACGGGGCCTACATCTTCCCTCTGACGATTTGCCCTTTTGCTGATTTCCGGCCCGTTTTGCAGGCTGCCGCGCAGGCATTTCTTGGCTATCAACTGCCGCGCGGCGTCTGGGACGAGATGTCGCTCTGGTTCGGCATTCCACTGGAAGACAAGAAATACGTCCCCACGCAGCGCTATCTCGGCGATCACCTGTATGCCAAGAACTCCTGGGCCTACCTGCGGACAGCGCAATTCACCTCGCGTCCCTCCCATGCTGACCAGTTGCACCTCGATCTGTGGTGGCGCGGTTTGAACGTTGCCCAGGACGCCGGCACTTATCTGTATAACGCCGCCGCACCGTGGGACAATAGCCTGACCACTGCGCGGGTGCATAACACGGTGACGGTCAATGGCCGTGACCAGATGACCCGCGCCGGTCGTTTTCTCTACCTCGACTGGTTCGATGCTTACCGCCAGAACATCATTGAGTCAAACCCGGCCATCCTGCAATGCGTCATTGGACGTTACCGGAAAAGCAGCCTCCGCCACACCCGCACCGTAACAGTCTACGCCGGTGAGCGCTGGAGTGTAGATGATGAAATGCTCATGATGCGCGGGCCATTTTCATCCTTTCGCCTTCACCCTTCATCCTTCACTCTCCATTGGTTGTTACCGGATTGGGAATGGGAGATAGAGAATAGAGATTCGAGAGTAGAGATTAGTTTGAAGTCACCTTTGGGCGTGATCGCGCTCGCTTTGCAGACAGACCCACCACTCTCTACTCTCCACTCTCTAATTTCTTTGGCGCGCTGCGGCGAATTGATCTACGGCGAGGGGCCAGTCTTACCAATACGTGGCTGGGTTTCGCCAACTTATGGTGTTAAAATTCCCGCACTCTCTTTTGCGGTCGAGGCGACCTCAGCCGAAACGGTAAAATTCACCAGCGAATTCACCTTCCTCACTGATAACTGATAACTGATAACTGATAACTGATTACTGGCATTATGCACATTCTCCTCATCCACCAGGCTTTTGCGGCCCTCGACGAACCCGGCGGGACGCGCCACTACGAACTGGCGCGGTACCTGGTTCAGCGCGGCCACCGGGTAACGATCATCGCCAGCCCGGTGAGTTATTTGACGGGCGCCCCCCCCCAGCCCCCCCCATTTTCGGAGAAAATGGGGGGGGAGCAGGGGGGGGTGACAATCCTGCGCACCGCCACCTACCACGCCTTGCATAGGTCCTTCGCCTATCGCATATTTGTATTTTTCAGCTTTATGCTCTCGTCGTTCGTCGTTGGGCTGCGGGTGAAGGGCGTCGACCTGGTCTGGGGCACCTCGCCGCCGCTTTTCCAGGGTTGGACGGCCTGGGTTCTGGCGCGGCTCAAACGCGTCCCGTTCCTCTTCGAGGTGCGTGACCTGTGGCCGACATTTGCCATCGCCGTGGGCGTGTTGACGGATAGGACCTTCATCCGCATGTCTGAATGGCTGGAACGATTTCTGTACCGTCATGCCGACCGGGTGATGGTCAACAGCCCGGGGTTCATCGCGCATGTGACGGGTCGCGGAGCACGTCACGTTGAACTCGTCCCGAACGGCGCGGAGCCGGAGATGTTCGATCCGGCTGATAACGGGGAGGCTTTCCGGGCGTCGCATCATCTTGAAAGCAAATTTGTAGTCCTGTACGCCGGGGCGCACGGCATGTCCAATGACCTGGGCGTGGTTTTGGAGGCGGCCGGCTTGCTGGCAGTTAGACCGGAGGTGCAGGTCGTTTTTCTCGGCGACGGCAAGGAAAAGGCTGGTTTGCAGGCGCGGGCTGCCGAGATGGGTCTGACCAACGTGACGTTCGTGCCGCCTGTCCCGAAGAATGAAATGGCGGTGACGCTGGCCGGCGCGGATGCCTGCATCGCCATCCTCAAGCCGCTCGAAGAATACAAGACCACATACCCCAATAAGGTCTTCGATTACATGGCCGCCGGGCGCCCGGTGGCGCTGGCGATTGACGGCGTCATCCGCGAGGTGGTCGAGGCGGCGGCGTGCGGGATTTTCGCCCAACCCGGCGACCCCGCCGCGCTGGCGAAGGTTATACGTACCCTGGCAAGCGACTCTGAATGCAGCCGAAGGATGGGCATGAATGGGCGGTGCTATGTGGAGGCGCACTTCAGCCGTTCCATGCTGGCGGAGAAGCTGGCGCATATCCTGGAAGAAATGACGGATTGAAATTTGAAGTCTCAATGAGGAGGTAGTCATGCGATCGTGTTTCAGAATTGTACTTGTGTTATCCCTGGCCTTCGGGCTGGCGGGCTGCAACCTGCCCACCCCCACACCAGCGGTCACACCGGCGCCGCTGAGAGCGTCGCCAACTTCGCTATTGCCCGGCGATACACCCACTGTTAGCGAGCAAGCTACACTTGTACCGACGGCCTCTGTACCGGCCAACTGGCAGACGTATACGGATCAGCAATACGGTTTCACCTTCCGGTATCCCAAGGAAGGGCAGATCGCCAACCCGGAGAACGGTTACGCTCGCATCAACGGCCTGCCTTTCGCGCCGGGCACGAATCTGATGGAAAAGTATCTGGAAGTGAACGTGGCGCAAAACGCCTTTCCCTGCCCAAGCCCTAATGTGAATATTGAGTCGGGAAGTGGTGGATCTCAGCAAATCCTCGTCAATGGGATCGTTTTTCAGCAGCAGAATGGGGTTGGTGCTGCCGCGGGGAATATCTTCGAGTGGACGGCTTACTCGACCCAAAAGGCGCACGTGTGCGCCAGTCTGACCTTCGTCCTGCATTCCACCAACCCGGGCAACTACTTAACGCCGCCACCGCTATTTGACAAGACGGCTGAATCGAAGCTATTCTCGTCCATCCTGGCAACGTTTGCCTGGCTGAATCCTTAGTAAAGATTCCATGAATTACAACTTTGACCGACGGATCGAACGGCGCGGCAGCAATGCCATCAAATGGGATTTCTACCCCGCGGATGTTCTGCCGCTGTGGGTCGCGGATATGGACTTCCCCGCCCCTGAGCCTATCCTTGCGGCTCTGCGCGCCAAAGTGGAGCATGGGATATTCGGCTACGAGTCCCCTCCCAAGAAAGTATTGGAAGTCGTTGCTCAACGCATGGCGAACCTCTACGGTTGGCAGGTGACGCCGGAAATGATCGTCCTCACGCCGGGCGTTATCACCGGCTTTAACTTGGCGGCGCGGGCAACTTGCCAGCCGGGTGACGGCATTCTAATCCAGCCGCCGGTCTATCCCCCCTTTCTGAGTGTGCATGAAAATGTGGGCTTGGTACGCCAATATGCTCCGCTTACGCAGTACCCCGACAGGGGCACGCAGGTCAAGAACGGGCATAGCTTGCATTACGAGATTGATTTCGATGCCTTCGAAGCCGCGCTGAATTCCGGCGGGGCGCGCACGCGCCTGTTCCTGCTCTGCCAGCCGCACAACCCGACCGGGCAGATTTACACCCGCGACCAATTGACTCGCATGGCCGAGATCTGCCTGAAGAATAACATCCTCATCTGCTCGGACGAGATCCACAGTGAGCTTCTGTTGGGCGGGGCGCAGCATATTTCGATGGCTACGCTTTCGGCGGAGATCGCGGCGCGCACCATCACTCTGGTCGCCCCCAGCAAGACCTTCAACGTAGCCGGGCTGCATTGCGCATTTGCCATCATCCCGGACGCCGATCTGCGCCAACGTTATAAGAAAGAGGCCGGGCGCCTGACGTTGCAACTGAGCAGCCTGGGATTGGACGCCGCGCAGGCCGCCTTCTCCGGCGAATGTGACGGGTGGCTGGACGCCTTGCTCTTGTACCTGACCGCCAACCGGGACGCGCTGGTGGATTTCGTGGCGAAGAACCTGCCCGGCATCCGCACCACCCTGCCGGAGGCTACCTACCTGGCCTGGCTGGATTGCAATGACCTGCTGAAAAGCGGCCAGGTCAGCGGATCGCCGTATAAATTCTTCCTGCACAAGGCTAAAGTGGCTTTGAACGACGGCGCGACCTTTGGCCCCGGCGGCGAGGGCTTTGTGCGGCTGAACTTCGGCTGTCCGCGCGCTACGCTGATGCAGGCGCTGGAGCGGATGAAGGCCGCGTTACAGACAGCAAGTCAACTTGTAAGTTAATCGAACCTCCGGAAGCCGACCGGGAGTATGTGCCATGACCCTTGAGATCATCATCGTCCTGACCATCCTGGCGATTGCCATCCTGCTCTTCATCACCGAGTGGGTGCGCATGGATGTGGTCGCGCTGATGGTGCTGGCCTCGCTGGCGGTCGCGGGCCTGGTTACGCCTGCCGAGGCGCTCTCCGGGTTCAGCAACCCGGCCGTCGTCACGGTCTGGGCGGTGTTAATTCTCAGCGGCGGATTGGCCCGCACGGGTGTGGCAGGCCTGATCGGTCGGCGTTTGATGCGCCTGGCCGGGGACAGCGAAGTCCGCCTGCTGGTTATCATCATGCTCACCGTCGGTATCCTGTCCGGGTTCATGAACACCATTGGCGTGGTATCCCTGTTTCTGCCTGTCGTGCTGGATATTGCGCGCCGCACCAAACAGCCGCCATCCAAACTGCTCATGCCGCTGGCCTTCGCCGCGCTGCTGGGCGGGTTGAACACCCTGATCGGCACGCCGCCCAACATCCTGATAAGTGAGGCGCTCAAGGATGCCGGCCTGCGCCCGTTCCAGATGTTCGATTTTACCCCGCTGGGCATCTCAGTGCTGCTGGCTGGCACGCTGTACATGGCCCTGATCGGGCGGCGGCTGCTGCCCAACCGCGACCCGGCCCGCGAACTTGCCTCCGCGCGCGGCAGGGATTTCAAATCGTTGTATGCCCTGAGCGAGCGGATGGTAATACTGCACCTGCCTGCTGGGTCAATCTTGCACGGCAAGACGTTGGCCGAAAGCCGCCTGGGTTCGGTGCTGGGTTTGAACGTGGTGGCCGTCATGCGCAACGGACGCACGCAACTCTCGCCCACCCCCTCTTACGCGCTGCAATCCGGCGACCGTTTGCTGGTCGAAGGGCGGCTGGAGCAGTTGTCTGCGCTGCACGGCAAGAGCCACCTGGTGCTGGAAAAAGAAGGCTTCACCGTTGAGCGCCTGGTTTCCGCGGATGTCGAATTGCTCGAGACCCGGCTCTCGCCCGGCGCGCGCCTGGTCGGCCAGACCCTGCGACAGGTGGGCTTCCGCCACGTCTACCAGGTGGTTGTCCTGGCGATCCGGCGCGGGGATGTCATCTTTCGGACGAATTTGGAGACCATCCCGCTCCTGCCGGACGACATCCTACTCGTGCAAGGGCGGCGCGAGCAACTGGACGGCTTGCGGGATGAGCCCGATCTGACATTTTCCGCCCCCGCCTCGCTCGCGGACTATAAACTTGAAGAGCGTTTCATGGTCGTTCACGTGCCGGAAGGTTCTACGCTGGTCGGCAAGTCGCTCATCGAAAGCCGCCTGGGAGACTTGTATGGACTGGGGGTGATGGGCATCATCCGCGCCGGGGAGACCCGCCTGATTCCGCCCCCGGAAGAGATATTACAGGCGGGAGATACCCTGCTGATCAAAGGCAAGCAGAGCGACCTGCAATTGGTGGAAGGCCTGCAAAGCCTGGAAATCGAGACCCAGCCCGCGCCAGATGTGGGCGAACTCGAATCGGAAGAGGTCGGGCTGGCGGAAGCCGTGCTCTCCCCACATTCCACGCTGGCTGGGAAGACCCTGCGCGATTTGAATTTCCGCTTCAAGTATGGCTTGAGCGTATTGGCTATCTGGCACGAGGGACGCGCCTACCGTTCCAATTTACGCGACATGCCTTTGCGCTTCGGCGATGCTCTCTTGTTGTACGGTCCGCGCGAGCGCCTGCGTATGTTGGGCAGCGAGCCAGACTTCCTGGTGCTGACCGAGGAAGCCCAGGAAGCCCCGCGCCAGGAAAAAATCCCGCTGGCTCTGCTGGTGATGGGCATCGTGCTCCTCCCGGCCATTTTCGGCTGGCTGCCGATTGCCATCTCTGCCATCATCGGTGTGACGTTGATGATCCTGACCGGCTGCCTGACGATGGAGGAAGCCTATCGAACCATCAACTGGAAGGCGATTTTCCTCATTGCTGGCATGTTGCCGCTCGGCATCGCCATGGAGCGGACCGGCGCGGCCCAGTTCCTGGCAAACGGCATGGTCGGGTTGATCGGCGGGCTGGGGCCGCTGGCGGTCGTGGCTGGCTTCTTCATACTGGCATCCCTGGCTTTGCAGTTCATGCCCAACTATGCGGTGGCGGTCCTGCTGGCGCCAATTGCCTTGCGCACAGCCAGTGACCTGGGCATCTCGCCTTACACCCTGATGATGACGGTGGCGGTCTCCGCTTCGGCTGCCTTCCTCAGCCCGGTGGGACATTCCGCCAATGTGCTGGTGATGGGGCCGGGCGGGTATCGCTTTTCGGATTACATCAAGGTCGGCTTGCCGCTCACGCTGGTTGTGCTGGCGGTTGTGCTGCTCATCATGCCGGTCTTCTGGCCGTTCTAGCGTGGTATCTTATTTGGAGGTTAAGGTATGACACAAGAAAACCTGCTCGTGATGGTAATTCTGGCAGCCGCTGTGATCCTGTTCGTGAGCGAACGTCTGCGTGTGGATTTAATCGCGATGATGGTTTTGATCACTCTGACGCTAACTGGATTGGTAACCATCGAAGAAGCCTTCTCAGGCTTTGCCAGCCCGGCAGTGATCACGGTTTGGGCGGTCTACATCGTCAGTGGCGGCCTTTTCCGGAGCGGGGTAGCAGATACGCTTGCCAACTTCATGCTGCGCCTGGCCGGGCGCAGTTACCTGCGCCTGCTTTTTGTGATCATGGCAACCGTAGGGATTATGTCATCATTTATGAACAACATCGGCGCAGTGGCGATCCTGTTGCCGGCCGTGGTCAGCGTGGCGCGCAAGATCAATGTCGCGCCCTCCAAACTGCTGATCCCGATGGCTTTTACCTCGCTTTTGGGCGGACAGGTGACTCTCATCGGCACGCCGCCAAACATCCTGGCCGCCAGCATCATGGAAACCTACGGCGGATTGGAACCGTTTGGCTTTTTTGACTTCACTCCTATGGGCGCGATTGTCCTGGTGGCCGGCATCCTGTATTTTATGCTTATCGGAAATCGTTTGTTGCCGAGCCGCACACCCGGCGGGCAGCTTTCGGAAGCCTATCACATTCGGGATTACTTGAGCGAGGTTCGTATTGGGGAGAAATCGGCCCTGGATGGGAAAACCCTGCCAGAATCGCAATTGGGCCAGCGTTACAGCCTCAATGTGGTGCAGATCCAGCGCAGCGAAGAGCGCCTTTTGGTGCCATCGCAAGACCCCTTGCTAACGGTCGGTGATATTCTCCTGGTGCAGGGTAGTTCGCAAAACATCTTGAAAGCCAGCGAAGCCCTGGATTTGGAAGCGATCCCCGAATGGAAGTTCGAAGAACTCAGCCAGGGTTCCCAGGTTATGGTCGAAGTCACCCTTTCGCCGGGTTCCCACATGCAGGGGCAGACCTTGAAGCAATCCGATTTCAGGGCTCGCTATGGATTGACAGTGCTGGCAATCCAGCATCGTGGAAAATCAAGGGTCTCGAATTTGGCGGACATCCCCCTGGATTTTGGGGACGCGCTGCTCATTCAAGGACCGGCAGACCGGATTGCCCGCTTGCGGCGCGATGAGGAATTCCTGATTTTAGAGACCCCGCCAATGGAAACCAAACGCACCAAAAAAGCGCCCCTGGCGGTCTTGATCCTGGTTGGGGTGCTGCTCGTAGTCAGTTTGCGCATCCTGCATGTGTCAACTGCAATGTTGATCGGCGCAATGCTCATGATCTTGACCGGTGTGTTGAACATGGACGAGGCATACCAGTCAATTGAATGGAAGTCGGTTTTTCTGATTGCCGGCATGCTTCCCATGGGAATTGCAATGCAAAATAGCGGAACAGCGCTCTACCTGGCGCAGCAAATTGTGGAATTGGTTGGCAATTGGGGAAGTGTGGCCGTCCTGATGGGCATCTTTTTAATGACCGCGCTCATCACGGAAGTAATGTCTAACACAGCCGCAACCGTGCTTGTAGTGCCCATTGCGATCGATGCTGCTCGCAGTATAGGCGCCAACCCGCAAACCTTTGTGATGGCGGTTGTCATTGCCGCTGCTACCTCCTTCCTGATGCCTATCGGGCATCAGGCCAACGTTCTCGTTTTTGGCCCGGGAGGTTACAAGTTTGGCGATTACGCCAAGGTGGGGTTGTGGCTGAACATTATTATTTTCATTGTCGTGGCAATTTTCCTGCCGCTCATCTGGCCTCTATAAGAGGGATTAGTATTACAGCGCAAGGTTGCTGTTTCCTGTGCCATTCTCCCTGAAAAATACAGCCCTGCGAACACCCGCAGGGCTTCTTCATCGTTTTTCCTCGTACCACTTTACCAATCTACCCCATCCTGCCCGTCAAATACGCCTCCGTCAGCTCCTCCTTCGGGCGGGTGAACATCCGCTCGGTGGGGGAGAACTCGACCAGTTCGCCCAGCCAGAACAGGCCGGTGAAATCCGAGACGCGCGCGGCCTGCTGCATGTTGTGCGTCACGATGACGATCGTGTAGTTCTTCTTTAGTTCGCCGATTAATTCTTCGATATGCAGGGTGGCGATGGGATCCAGCGCTGAGGTGGATTCGTCGAACAGGATGACCTCCGGCTGGACAGCCAGGACGCGCGCAATGCACATGCGTTGTTGCTCGCCGAGCGAAAATCCCAGGGCGTTCTGTTTCAGTTGGTCCTTGACCTCATCCCACAGCGCAGCCTGGCGCAGGCTGCGTTCGACGGTTTCGTCCAAATCGGCATTGTTCTTGACCAGCCCGAGCACGCGCGGGCCGAAGGCGACATTGTCGTACACCGACTGAGGAAAAGGATTAGGCTTCTGGAAGACCATGCCCACGCGTTGGCGCAGCGTGACCACATCCATTCCTTCGGCGTTGATGTCCTGCCCATCGAGAAGGATTTGGCCTTCGACGCGCGTGCCTGGAATGATGTCGTTCATGCGGTTCAGGCAGCGCAAAAAGGTGGATTTGCCGCAGCCCGAGGGGCCGATCAGCGCCGTGACCATGCGCGGCAGCACCTCCATGCTGATCTTGCTCAGGGCCAGTTTCGCCCCGTAATAGAAGCTCAAGTCTCGAATGACGAAGATGGGATTCTCAGCGTCCACGCGTTCAATTTTACACGATATTCTTCTGGTCATTGCCGAGTAGGCCTTCGGCAAGGAGCTCGGCAGCCGCGACGAAGCAGTCTCCTCGCGAGTGGGAGATTGCTTCGTCAGGTCTCGATACGGCTTTCAGCCTACTCGACCCTCCTCGCAATGACAGCGCTAAATCGGCTATAATTTGACTGATGAAATTCCCCCGCCTCACTATATCCTTTCTGTTAGTTTTCCTCGCAGCCTGCGGCCCGTCTGGTACGCAGACCACCCAGCCGACCAGCGCCTCTGCCTACATCGAAAACAAAGGCTCGGACACCATCGTCAACCTGGCGCTGGCCTGGGCCGAACGTTACCAGCAGGAACATCCCGAGGTACGTATTTCGGTGACCGGCGGCGGGTCCGGGACGGGTATCGCCGCGCTCCTCAACGGGACAGTGGACATCGCCAACGCCTCGCGGCAGATCAAATCCGAAGAAATGCAACAGGCGCAATCCAAGGGGATCAACCCGGTCGAGCATGTCATCGCCCGCGACGCCATTGCCGTGATCGTCCATCCCGATAAT
>JBDRTP010000214.1:0-2588 GCA_043823965.1 Chloroflexota bacterium | reverse complement strand
GCTTTGGCTTCGGGGAGGGGAATGTCGTGGAGGTAGATGGACATAGGGGTATTATAAGCCACAGGTTCGGGATTGTGGACACGGATAACATGCTGGGGTGGTGATGCTGGCGGCGATTGTCAATTCTTGGGTGGAAAATTTGGGGTAGTAAATCGAAGGAAGAACCGCCAAGGAGTTTTATGCTATACTCACATCGAACCGATAAAGAAAGGGCACCCATATGTTAAGTTTCAACTTGAACGTGCAGCCACAGACCGCCAAACGTTTGAAAAAAGTTCTGGAATTTACGGGTAATGAAGAGGCCTTCGCGCAGAACATCATTGCATACCAGATTGCCGAGATTCGGCGCGCTATTCTCAACCTGCGGTTGGACTTGAAAACCTTTGAGGAAAAATACAAAATGTCCAGCGCCGACTTTTACGAAAAATACAGCGGGGGGCGGATGGATGACAGTGAAGATTTTATTCTCTGGGCAGGCATGTGTGAGATGCTGGAGAAAAATGAGACTCGGCTGCGGGGGCTGGAAGGATGATCATGGACGAAAATCAGGCGCTCATTTTCCGGTATGACAATGCGCCTCATCACAAAGAAGTCAAAACCTTTCCTCATCACAAGCATTTCCCGGAAGAAGTGACCACCAGCCAGGAGCCGACCTTGCATACGGTCTTGATGGAAATCACTCACTATCATCGCGGGGAAAGATAAATTATTCAAGACATTTACCAATCATTGACATCCACCTGCTCGCATCCCTGTTCGATAGCTTCCCGCATTACATTGACATCCTCTTGGGAAATTGTTCCTGCGAAACGAAGCAATTGCACGCCAGAAACTCCATATGGGGTAGAGACTGCCAGCGCGCGCGTAAACTCCAAGACTCGCCACTGCAACTCTTGTGGCAGAGGCTTCAATTGTTCAACTACTTTTTCAACAATAGAAATGTCCATTTCAGCCTCCTGTCAGTTACGGCGAATGGCTTTTGGTACTATTACACATACATTCACATCAACACCACTTCCACCATCTCCCCCGCGCTGACCCCAGTCGCGTCCGACGGGATGCGCAGCAGACCATCCGCCGCGACCAGGGAGAAGATGAGGTTGCTCTTGGCGAAGACCGGCTCGGCCAGCCAGCCCTCACCCCCGGCCCCTCTCCCAAGAGCGGGAGAGGGGGGTAGAAGGCGCACCGCCACCCAATCTTCGCGGCCAGCCTGGGATGGAATGTTGATGGTCAGTTTCGCCATCAAAGACGGGCGCGGGTGGTCAAGGGGCAGGCCGAGCAATCGCTCGATCACCGGCACGACGAACAGCCCGGCAATCACCAGCGCGCTGACCGGGTTGCCCGGCAGCCCGATCACCGCTTTGCCGTCGCAGACCGCCAGAATGGTCGGCTTGCCGGGACGGATGTTGACGCCATGGACCAGCTCTCCCGGTCTGCCCAACGAGCGTATCGCGTCGGCGGTCATATCGCGGGCGCTGGCCGAAGACCCGGCGGTGATCACCACCAGATCGCACTCGTCCAACGCACGCGCCGCGAGGGTCTTGAGTGCAGCCATCTTATCCGGGACGATGCCATATAAAACCGGCTCGCCGCCTGCGCGTGTCACCAACGCGGCCAGCGTATACGAGTTGATATCGCGCACCTGACCAGGACGCGGATCACTTTCCGGTGGGACAATTTCATCTCCACTGGAAATGATTCCAACCTTTGGCTTCGTGGCTACGCGCAGTTGGGTAATTCCGAGCGCCATCAGGCCGCCAATTTCCGCCGGGCGAATGCGAGCCCCGGCGGGGATGACAATCTGACCTTCGGTTACGTCCTCGCCGGCGCGGATGGTATTTTCGCCATCGGCCACAGCCCGCAAAACCTCGATTTCCAGCGCACATCTGCCCCGGACGCAGGTGCCGGGGGAGTCCGCAGAGTTATTATTATGCGCAGCACCTACTCGGTTCTCTCCGCGTTCTTTACGCTCTACACGCTGAACATTTTGCGTATTTTCGAGCATGACGACGGCGTTGGCCCCCTCCGGCAACATCCCACCTGTGTGGATGATGGCGGCCTCGCCGGGCGCGAGCGCAAACTGCGCTTCTGCGCCCATCGGTACTTCGCCAATAACCTTCAAATAGGCAGGCAAACTGTCGCTTGCGCCAAAGGTGTCCCCGGCGTGGACAGCGTAGCCATCCACCGTGCTGCGCGGGAATTCGGGCAGCGGGTGCGGCGAGCGCACAGGCGCGGCAGTGACGCGCTCGAGAGCCAGACGGGTTTCCAGTTTTTCCGCGGCCGGCTGAAGGTCCGGCAAGTGGCGGAAGAGCAGGGAACGGGCTTCGTCGGGAGAGAGGAGGGTGAGGAATTCGGGCATGGGGAGCGAGTCAGCGGGTCAGCGGGTCAGCGGGTCAGCGGGTCAACGAGTCAGTGATTCAGCGAGTCAGCGAGTCAGCGGGTCAACGAGTCAGTGATTCAGCGAGTCAGCGAGTCAGCGTATCCAGAAGGTTAGGGTGAGTAAGTAGATAGTCAGGCCGAAGATGGCGGAGGCGTTGGCAGTCAGGATGGTCCAGAGGGGCTTCACGCCCAGACCGATGTTGCGCAGC
>JBDRTP010000213.1:0-2489 GCA_043823965.1 Chloroflexota bacterium | reverse complement strand
TACTGCTCGCTGACCCAGGTCGGCTTCGACAAATCGCCGCCGGACATGACGTTGGCAAGTTTCGCAGCCATAACGCCCTCATACTCGGTGATGTACTTGCCTTCCTTGAACGACCATGCACCGACGCGCAATGCCGCTAGTGCATCCCGCCCGGCAGCGTAAATCAACTCAGGCGCGGGTGGCTTGTAGCCGGTCTTCGCCATGTGCAGCACTTCCTTCTTGGCCTCGGCCAGCAGATAATCGCGGCTCAACACAACGCGGTCAGCCGGGCCCAGGATGGCGAACTGCCGGGCTTCTTCGGCGCTGGTAGCGACCTTGGCCTGCCCGATCTGCTCGAAAACCTTCATCAACCCCGGCAGCACCTCGGCGCTCGGTACGCGCATCAGCGGGTTGAGGATGCGGCGCATGTACTCCTTTGTACCGCCACCTGCCGGAATGACGCCCGCGCCCAGTTCGACAAGGCCGATATACGTCTCTGCAGCGGCCACCACCCGGCTGGCGTGCATGGTGATTTCGCAGCCCCCGCCCAGGGTCAGGCCCGCCGGCGTAATCACCACCGGCCTGGCTGAATAGCGCATGCGCATATTCATGTTCTGCAATTTCGCCACAGCCTGCTCGAGCACGTCCCACATGCCCTGCTGCGCCGCCACCACAATCATGAACAGGTTGGCGCCGGCCGAGAAGTTATCCGCCTCGTTGCCTATCACCAACCCGAGGAATTCCTTTTCGACGCGGTCGAGCGCCTCGTTGACCATGTTCATGATGTCGTCATCCAGCGCGTTCATCTTGGTGTGGAACTCGACCAACGCCACGCCATCCCCGATGTCGTACAGGCTGGCGCCAGTATTCTCGCGGATGACTTTCTTCGCCCGTTTCAACTCGCTCAGAATCACCAGCCCTGGCGTGCGCGGGATGGGGACGTATTTCTTCTGGCTGACATCATAGACGCCGACTTTGCTCTCGTCCTTGTATTGATAGAACGTGGCGCACCCGGACTTGAGCATACCCTCCACCCACACAGCTGGGGCGAAGCCCGCGGCTTTCATCTTCTCGACCGTCTCCGCCACCCCGAGCATATCCCAGATTTCGAACGGCCCGGAATCGTGCATGAAGCCCCAGCGGACGGCGTCGTCAATCGGCTTGGGGGTGTTGGCTACTTCGGGGATAATGGTCGAGGCGTACTGGAAGCCCTGAAAGGTCAATGCCTGTATTAGCTGTGCGGCGCGGTCGGATTCGCTGATCAGCGCTTTCAGCCGCTCGCCCAGACCTTCAATATCCTTGACCTTGCCGACCGACTCGAAGCGCGGCTTGCCTGCCGGAACATGCTCCAGTTTCTGCAAATCCAGCGACCAGAATTCCTTCTTGCCGTCGTCGGTGCGCATTTCCTTGTAGAAGCCGACTTTCGTTTTATTGCCCAGCCAGCCGCGCTCGACCATCGTGCGGATGAGCGCATTGGGCTTTTCAGCGTTCAGGTATTTCTGGGCGTAGGTATCGTTCGGGATGGCTTCTTTCAGGTTCCGGCCGACATGCTCCCACACGTCAATGCCGACCAAATCTATCAACCGGAAGGTGGCCGTCTTGGGGTGGCCCATCAGTGGGCCGGTCAGCGCATCTACTTCATCAACAGTGTAATTGTTCTCGAGGAAGTAATTCATGGCGAAGGCCGCCGTGCCAAAAGCGACGCGGTTGCCGATGAAGTTGGGCGTGTCCTTGCACAGGACGATGCCCTTGCCCAGCCGGTATTCACCAAACCAACTGATGAACCCGGTTACTTCTTTCAGCGTGTCGGCAGTCGGGATGATTTCCAGCAGTTTGAGATAGCGCGGCGGGTTGAAGAAGTGCGTGCCGAGAAAATACTGCTTGAAGCCTTTTGAGCACTCGGCGGCGATATCCTTGACCGGGATGCCGGAGGTGTTGGTGCTGACGATGGCCTCCGGCTTGCGCACTTTGTCAATGCGCGCCATCAACTGGCGTTTGATATCCAACCGCTCGATGATGGCTTCGATGATCCAATCGGCCTTGCTGACCGCATCGAAGTCATCTTCGAGGTTGCCCAGTTTGACGAAGGTCGCCAGGTCGGGTGACATCAGGTTGGCCGGGCGCGCTTTCAGGCAGCGGTCCCAGCCCTCGTTGACGATCTTGTTGCGCGCCGCCTTGTCGCCCGCCGGCGCGTCTTTGGGGACAATATCGAGCAGCGTCACCGGCACCCCCGCGTTGGCAAGATGAGCCGCCAGCGAGGCGCCCATCGTGCCCGCGCCGATGACAACGGCTTTGTGAATGTGATAGGACATAAGTTTCTCCTTCCGGTAAACCGGTAACACAGCTAGTAGATTAGTAAACCAGTTCATCTTCTAATCCACTAATCTACTAATCCCTAATCTCCTACTCCCTAATCTCCTATCGTAACTCCGCCCCGCTGTAGCCCAATATCTGCCGGGCGACATCGAGCCGGTTGATCTGGCCGGTTCCTTCGTAAATATCGGTGATCT
>JBDRTP010000212.1:0-3705 GCA_043823965.1 Chloroflexota bacterium | reverse complement strand
GGACATAAGACAGCGCCGCCAGCACCGCGCCGGCGCGCACTTCCACGTCACACTGACGGGGCGGCATGGGCGGCATGGTTGTGAAGCCGTAGATGTGCGAGACACGCTTCAACAGCCAGCGTGAGATCGGCCTGCCCAGCGGCGCATACCATCGGCCGGGAAAGGTCAATTCTCCGGTCATGATCCAGTGCATCTCTACCGGCACGACGGATGCAATCGCGAGCGCCAGCCACCAGGCCTTGAAGCCGGGGCGGTAATAGTGGTTGAAGGTGATCAGGCAGGGGCCGGATTGGGGAATGTTTTCATCCCCGGATACTTGCAGCGGCGGTGAAACCCGCTCTATGCAGCGCTTACTATCTGCGCGGAAAGAACGGCGCCCGCCGAAGAGCACATTGAACGCCAGACCAAGCACGCCGAAGAGAGGGTAGGAGTAGCGAGGGTACATTATTTGTCCTATAGAAACAAGCCCGCCAAGGTTGACAACCGTAAAGTGACGCTTTATACTTTATGACTATGAATGGAATACTGCAAACACTCACCGAGAAAAAACAGAAACTCGACAAGTATCGCCCGCTTCCACCAGAACTCGTCCGCAATCTGGAGGATTGGTTCCGGGTCGAACTTACCTACACATCCAACGCCATCGAGGGCAATACGCTCACGCGGCAGGAAACAGCCCTGATTGTCGAAAAGGGGCTTACCGTGGATGGAAAAACGCTCAAAGAGCATTTGGAGGCGGTCAATCACGCCGCCGCGCTGGCGATTGTCATCTCATTGGCGCAGAACAAGGAGACGGCGATTTCGGAGGCAGACATTCTCGACATTCACCGGCTGATCTTGTCAAAAATAGAGGATGCCAACGCCGGGAGATATCGCTCTGTGGCTGTCAGAATTGCGGGCGCGGCTGTGGTTCTGCCCAATCCCGTAAAAGTGCCGCAGTTGATGGCTGAATTCGTCCACTGGCTGCAAACGGCGCAGGGACACCCGGCCGAGGTCGCCGCGCAGGCGCACTACCGCCTGGTCAGCATTCATCCGTTCGTGGACGGCAACGGACGCACCGCGCGGCTGCTGATGAACCTCATCCTTGTGCGGGAAGGCTATCCACCGGCCATCATCCGCAAAGAAGACCAGCGCAAGTACATCAATGCCCTGGAAAAAGCCCAGACGGGCGGCTCTCGGGACGACTTTACGGCGCTAATTTACGAAGCCGTGGGCCGGTCACTCGACATCTACCTGGAGGCGCTCGAACCAAAAGAGGCGGGTCAAATGGAACAGAACTTGCTGAAAATCGGTGAACTCGCCCGAAAAACTGGGGAAACGATCCATACGCTGCGCTACTGGACCAAGGAGGGGCTTTTGCCGGTGCAGGGTCACACGCCGGGCGGATACCAGTTATACAGTCCAGCCATGATCGAAAGAGTGGGGGAAATCCGCCGCCTGCAAATGGAGAAGCGGCTGACCATTACGGAAATACGGGATGTTCTCTGAAAACCCTAACCCGGATAAGTCGAAACCAAAGAGGCTCACCGCGAAGATCGCGAAGACCGCAAAGACCGCAAAGAGCGCGAAGATTTTTTAAAAGGTGTTCTTTGCGTTCACTTCGACAGGCTCAGTGCAGGCTTCGCGGGCTTGGCGGTTCGAAAATTCTTGCCGAAGGCCTACTCGGCACGAAAAACAAGAATCTCACTGATTGTTCTTACCACGCATACGCTTCCGGCGCTTCGCCGCCGGGGCCGGGAAAGAGCTCGTCGAGTTTCTTGAGCGCGGCCTCGTCCAGCTTGATCTCCAGGGCACGCAGGCTGCCGGTCAGTTGCTCCATCGTGCGCGGGCCGATGATGGGTGCGGTGACGGCCGGGTTGTGCAGCAGCCAGGCCAGGGCCACGTCGGCCGGCTTTTTGCCCATCTCTTTGCAGAAGGCCTCCCAGGCTTCCAGTTTGGCGCGCTTTTCTTCGATTTCCTTCTGCGTATCCTGCGAAGCGCGGCGGCCCTTTTCGACCTTTTCCAACACTCCGCCCAGCAGACCTCCCGCCAGCGGGCTCCACGGGATCAGCCCCAGACCGTAGGCGCGGCAGGCCGGGATGACTTCCAGCTCGATCATGCGGGCATTCAGGTTATACAAACTCTGCTCGGAAACCAGACCCATGAAGTGGCGGGCTTTCGCCGCTTCCATTGCCTGGGCGATATGCCAGCCGCCGAAGTTCGATGAGCCGGCATAAAGCACCTTGCCCTGCTGGACAAGCGTTTCCATTGCCTGCCAGATCTCCTCCCAGGGTGTGTTGCGATCCACGTGGTGCATCTGGTAGAGGTCAATGTGGTCGGTCTGCAAACGGCGCAGGGATTCATCGCAGGCGTGGCGGATGTGGTAGGCCGAGAGACGCGAATCATTGGGCCATTCGCTCATGCGACCATAGAGCTTGGTGGCGATGACCACTTTCTCGCGCCGCCCGCCGCCCTGGGTGAACCAGCGCCCGATGATGTTTTCGGTGATGCCCTCGCCGGTCTTCCAGCCGTAGACATTGGCGGTATCGAAGAAGTTGAAGCCCAGTTCGAGGGCCTTGTCCATGATGGCGTGGCTGTCGGCCTGGCTGGTTTGCGGGCCGAAGTTCATCGTCCCCAGGCACAGCCGTGAGATTTTGAGGCCGGTGCGGCCAAGTTGAGTGTATTCCATGTGTTCCTCCTCTGAGAGATTCACCGCGAAGAGCGCCTTCGCAGTTCGATAGTGGCTCAAAAGAAGTGATGCTCATGGTGGAGCGGGATGTTATCCCGCTCGCAGGCGTTCAGGCGGGATGACATCCCGCCCCACATCACTTGACCTTCCACCACTACCCGAGGTTCAAATCAATGCCCGCACGTGGCGCACGAGCTGCTGCTGCACGAACCACAGGCCGGCGCGGAAGTCCCGGCCACGGCCCTGCCGCCGCTTTCGGCGTAAAAGAGGGATAACTGGCGTTTGGTGTGCTTTCCGCCGCAGGCCGCGCAGGGCAACGGGTCATCGGCCTGGCTCATCGGGCGGATGACTTCGGAGACTTTTTCGCAATCCTGGCAGACGTATTCGTAAATGGGCATGGGCACCTCGAAAAAGGATTTGGACGCGGATGAACGCTGAAAAACGCGGATTAATTTTACCTCTTTCCGTGCCATCCGCGTTATTCCGCGTCCCATTTATTTCCTGTTAAAATCCGCCGGGATTTCGCCCCAGGCTTCAGTATCCCACTTTAAAACCTGATTGGTCACCTCGCTTTCAGCCAACCAAGACTCGGCGCGGGCGATGAGCTCAAAAAGCGGCGCATTCTGCCGACAAGGGTCCGGCACGAGTTCGGTCTTGCATTTCTTCCCCTTCACCCAGACAATCGCTGTCTCCGAGTCCGAATAAATCGGAGCGGCAAACCCCTTTTGTTTGAGCCATGCCAAGGCGTGGACGAGCGCCAGAAACTCGCCAACATTGTTGGTGCCGTTCTCGTAAGGCCCCTGCCGGAAAATTTCCTTCCCCGTGCTTGTGTAGACGCCGCGATATTCCAGCCGCCCCGGGCTGCCAGAGCAGGCCGCGTCCACGCAATAACTCTTGGCGATAGGCGGCTCAGGCGCGAACAACCATTGCCCGCTGGATGCAGGTTTGCCGGCGTACTGGCTGTAATTGCCCTGGAAGGCCCGTTCCGCCGCGGCGCAGCTTTCGAAGGCTTTGTATTCCGCGCCCGTGAAGCCTTT
>JBDRTP010000211.1:0-5330 GCA_043823965.1 Chloroflexota bacterium | reverse complement strand
GCTGCGCGTAGCGCCGCGCCAGAATGGCGTAGAAACGATTCGACCACCAGTATTGGCTGAATTTGGCAAATGAAACGTCTTTATAGGTGTTGCTGGAAAAGTAGGATTCGTCGAAGGACACAGGAATCTCCCGGGGACGACCCAGCCGGCTGCCGAGTGCGCAGCACCTACTCGGTAGGCCTTCGGCGGGGATGGGGCGGCCGTTGCTTATTTCACAAACAGCGCAAAGACGATATGCTCATAGGTGCCAGACGGGATGAAATATATTTTTGCTTTCGTCTCGGCCTGCGCTTGCAATAGCGTGTCTATTTGGTCAGGAAGGATGGAATCCATACCGAGTACATCCACGCTTCCCTGGAGAAAGTATATCGTGGTATCTTTTTGCGGGATGAAGCGTATGATAATCGTCGGTGTGGCAGGCGGTCCTAAAAAATAATACGGATTGGCAGTCAGCACCATGCGCTCGCCGTACACCCATTCGCGGATGAAATAAGGCCCGACGCCGAGCGGGGTTGCCATCATATCGGCCAGCCAATACCACTCCGAAAGGTGCAAATCGGCCACGCGGCGGCCATCCGCGACAATCTGGTGAGCCGGCATACGTCCAATCGGCGGGAGAAAATAGGGAATATCCTGATAGGATGGCTGGCATTTGTCCTGATAGCCGGGTTTCCACGTCACCACGTAGGTGGTATCGCTGACGAAATCCACAGCGGCGATTTTATCGCAGGTGGCTGGCGGGAGGATATATTCCGAGGCGCCCGTTTCGAGGCTGCAACGGAAGCGGAAAGCCACTTCGTAATCTGCGCGGGAGACCGGCGCGCCATCCGACCAGGTCAAACCTTCTACATACTCGAAGCGCACAGTCAGTTGACGCATTTTCATCGCGTCACCTTGAAAGGTGACAATATTGCCATGCGCGTCGCGGATGCGCATGCCGGGCGCGAGCGTCACTGCGTAGCCATCCACATCCACCACGGCCTCGCCCTCTTTGACTTGCACTGGATTGACGTTTACGGCGCCATTTTCAATGGAGGGAATCCGTTTCAGCATGACCGGCTGGTATTCATAATCCAGTTCGACATAATCCAGCCCGAAGACCAGCGCCCCGATGACTTCACACACATAACAACCTTCCCACGGCCACAGCCCGGCCGGTTCCGAGCGTTCGCCGATGAGGATGGTATCTTTGTCAGGAATGAGCCACTGCGCTGCATTCCAGGTGAAGGGAGCAGATCCACCTGGGGGCATAAAGTTTTCCAGCCCCGGTTGGGTGACGGAGTAATCCAGCCGGGTGAAGAGCGTCAGGAAAGGCAGATCATGGCTGTATTCTTCCTGAATCGTCCAAAGCGCCTCGCGGCGCGCGGCCCGCTCGAGGCTGGTCGCGGCCGCCTGCGCGGCCTCATCTACCGTATGGTTGCACCAGCCGGAGTAGTTCAAACCTTGCCAATCATTCTCAGGCAACTGGATCTGGTCGCACAGGTACGGGCTGAGGCCTGGTTCGGTAGTATTGACCCAAGCAAAAGCGGCCAATTCAAAATTGCGCTGCGGCAAGTCAATTTCAAAGAATTGCTCGGCAGGCAGGTGATTGCGGGTAATCCGCAGGCCGCAGGCTTTCATCTGTTCTTCAAAAACAGTCAGCCAGGTTTGGCGGAATTGGGCTTGAGTGCTGGTCAGGGTCAGGGACATCTCCTCCCGGCTGGCATTGGCGCGGTATGTAGCGCCCGCGGCCAGTGTCCAGCCCGCCTGTGTTAGCGCGCATCTCTTCATAAAAACGAATATTCTTTGGCAAGCGCCGCCAGACCCAGCGCGCTCAGGCCAATGCCGAGCAGGGTGACGCAACTTTCGGTCAAGGCGGCCTCGAGGATGTTCAGGACGATTGTCTATTGCAGATAAAGAGAGCCGCAATTGCCCCTGGAACCCACCCGAATAAAGTCAATATTGAGACAATTAGCACTGTACCGCATCCTTTGTCAAGAACTGCCAAAGGGGGCAACAAAATACATAGTAAGGCTCGGCTACAACTCATCGTTTCCTCCTGCACTCCGCGCTTCTTGTGATTTTCTCAACAACTGACGGCTGCACTACAGAGTACTGCGCCGAAGGCCTACCCGGCAAGTTCACGAATTTATGCCGAGTAGGCCTTCGGCAAGAAGCAGTCATTTACTTTCCTGGCAATGTAAAACGTAAAGGTACCATCCTCAACTGGTGCAGTGGCAGCATATTTGCGGACGAATTTCTCTGTCAGCCACAGATTCCATTTTGCTGGCGCAATTATCCATTTGCCGGTCAGTCTTTTTGCAACCAGCGATGGCAAGCCAAAGTAATGTCCCCATTCTAACACGCGCATGGCGGATGGTGAAAAGTAGTACCACCACTTCTCCAACCGGAAGCCGGCCTGTTCCAGCCGCGCCCCCCAGACCTCGGGCCCGTTGGCGTGCTCGACGCGCGAAATGCGCCGGAACCATGCGGTGTAGCCGCGCCCCAGCAGGCGGGAGATAGACAATTCGGAAAGATAACGCGGATTGGGCACACAAAAGTAAAACGGCGCGCCGGGCTTCAGCACGCGGGCGGTCTCGGCCAGAACCCACTCGACGAGCGGAATATGTTCCAAAACCGAGTTGCTGAACGCGGATGCAAAATAGCCGTTCGGAAATGGCATCCTGCCACCCTCGGCTTCCACGAGCAAACGGTAAGCGTGGTACTCTTGGGCCGCGTGGATGGGTGCGTGTCCTGGGTCGAGACCGACTTCGATGGGACGGTCGAAGGTCAGGGAGGCGAAATGGCCGTCACCGCAGCCCACGTCGAGGGTCGGGGCGGGCAGGTCGAGGGTCCGGTAGAACTCCGCCTCTACGGCCCGGATAAGAGCGCGAAAATATGGCAGGTCACGCAGGTGGAGGAAGAGGAACCGGTTCTCAGGCATGATATAATGATAGCAGATTTTCAAAAAGCGATAGCAGGAGTGGCGCTATAATGATTCGAACAATGGTTCAACTGACAGAAGAGCAACTAAAGGCTCTGAAAGAACTGGCCGAGGCGCGTAAGACCTCGGTGGCGAAACTGGTGCGCGAGAGCGTGACGCAGTATGTGGCTGTCACCACAAAAGAAGCCGACCGCGAAGAAAAACGCCGCCGGGCGCTGGAGTTTATCAGAAAAATTGAAAGCGGTGAAATCCAGTTCTGTGATATAGAAGGCAAGACCGATCTATCTGTAAATCACGACGAATATTTTGTGGAGGCAAGTGAAGAATGATATTCGTGGATACTTCGGCATTGCTGGCAGTTTTAGATAAAAATGATATCAACCACGCCCTTGCATTACGGTGCTGGAAAAACCTTCTCCAGGAAGTTCATCCTCTCTCCACCAATAATTACGTAATTGTCGAAAGTATCGCCATCATTCAGAAAAGGCTCGGCTTGCAAGCAGTAAGAGATCTTCAAACGGAAGTATTGCCTTTCATGCAAATCGAGTGGATTGACGAAAACCAACATACGGTTGTGATAGAAACAGTGCTGGCAACCAATCGCCGCAAGTTAAGCCTTGTGGATTGTTCAGCGTTCCAAACCATGAATAATCTAGGGATAGAAACCGCCTTCACCTTCGACCCGCACTTCGCCGAGCAGGGGTTCAACGTCATCCCGTAGAGCGAATTTAAATTCGCTCTACCTCAACTTCTCGAACAATTTCTCGTATTCCTGCGCCACCGTATCTGGGTCGTATAGTTTCGCCAGCGCCGCTGTGTCACAGCGGTATTTTTCTTTATTGGCAAAAATCTCCAGCAGCGCCCCGGCCAGCGCGGATGGGGCGCCGATCGGCGCGATTTTTCCCATCCCGTGCATCGTCACCGGCTGGCGGACGCCGGGCAACGCCGAGGCCACACACGGGACGTTGTTCATCATCGCTTCGATCTGTACCAACCCGAAAGCCTCGGTCGAATTTAGCGAGGGGATGACCAGCACATCCATGTTGGGATAAAAAGCCGCGAGTTGGAGTTGGCTAAGGTTGCCGAGGAATTTCCAATAGCCCCCCTCTTCATATTTCTCGATGCGCGGCATCAGCCGGTCGGCGTAAGCCTGCTCGCCGAGTACGTTCTGGTATTGACCGGCAAACAGCACCTGCGCCTTTGGGTATTTCTCCAGCACGGCAGGCAGCGCGTCGAGCAGCACCTCCACGCCCTTTTCGGCGGCGAAGCGCGTTACCATCCCGATGACGGGACTCCGCCCGGCTATGTGGTGCTCACGCGCAAATGCCTCCACTGAACCAGGCGCGGGCGGCGGTAGTTCCACCGGAGGCAGGATAGGAGTCAGCTTGCGGCGGTAACGCGCGAGGTACGAAGAATTGTCAGCGTAATCCTGGGTGTACGTGACGATGTGATCCGCCAACAGCCCCGCCATGTTGTTCTGGAATTTGACGATGAGATTGACAAAACGGTTGAACAGACCGGGCGGCAGGCGCAGGTCGCAGTGGTAGGTCAGCATGGAGGGCTTGCCAAAGAGGCGGGCGCGAAAAGCCACGCCGGGGGCGTCGAATTGCGGCAGGTGGAGCTGGATCACGTCGTGCTCCCAGACCAGTTTCGTGGCGACCAGGCCAAAGGTCGGGGCTAGCACGCCCTTGCTGACGCGCAGAGCGACCGGCACGCGGACGACGCGCACACCATCCATCATTTCGTCGCGCGGCAGCGACTTGTCGTACTGCGTCGTCATAACTGTGACCTGGTGGCCGCGTTTGACAAAGGCGCGCGCCAGCCGTTCGGCGTAGATGGTCAGGCCGGAAGTGTGGGGACGGTAGTAAGTGAGGACGGTGAGGATGCGCATAATACCAGTGTTCAGTATTCAGTGATCAGTAATCAGTGGGAGTGGTTATTGGCTGTGATATCGCAGTAAAGTGTGTTGGGTTCGCAGTCCTCACACTCCAATTGCAGGGTGGCATGGGTGATGCCGTACTTGCGCGCCAGTAATTCGTTGACCGCATTCTGGATTTTCGCCCTCGCGTTGACGGTCACATCACCGGTGACCAGGTGCGCCGAGAGCGTCCGCAGGCTCTGGGTGATGCTCCAGACGTGCAAATCATGGACGCCGCGCACGCCCGCCACCGACTGTATTTCGCCCAGCATGGCCGGCATGTCAATATCGGCCGGCGTACCCTCCATCAGGATGCTGACCGACTCACGGAGGATGCCCCAGGCATTCTAAGCAGGCTAATGAAGACGCTGACCAGCGGGTCAATCCAATTCAGGCTGGTAAAGCGAATGAGGATCCCGGCCACGACCGCCGCGACGGTCGAGAGCACATCGCCCATCAGGTGCAGGTAGGCGGACTTGAGATTCAGGT